>JBGPID010000216.1:0-5475 GCA_041484725.1 Geobacteraceae bacterium
CTAGTTTAGCAGCTTAATTTCTTCGCAACCATAAACCAGAAACCTGTAAAAAGCATGTGAACGCGGACGGAGCCGAAATGTATTACCCCGATTTTTCAACCTTTGCCACACTTGCCGCCCGGGGGAACCTGATACCCGTCTACCGGGAGATCATGGCCGACCTGGATACCCCGGTGAGCGCCTTCAGGAAGATCGATGACGGCCGTTACTCGTTTCTCCTGGAGAGTATCGAAGGGGGGGAAAAGTGGGCGCGCTATACCTTTCTCGGTTCCACCCCATCCGAAGTGATCCGCTCCCGCGGCAATACCGTAGAGGTCATTTCCGAAAGCGGCGACTCAATGCGGGAAGAGGTGGCCGACCCCCTCGAATTCATCAGGAATTACCTCGCCCGCTATGCTCCGGTGGAACTGGCTGACCTGCCGCGCTTCTTCGGCGGGGCGGTCGGTTATCTCGGCTACGACATGGTGCGGCACTTCGAGAATCTGCCGACCGAAAAGCCCGCGGTTATCGGCGCCTACGACTCATATTTCGTCATTACCGACACGATCGTGATCTTCGACAATGTCAGACAGAAGATCAAGGTTGTCTCAAACGCCCATCTGGATGAGGGAAAGACGCCGCAGTACGCATACGAAACGGCTGTGGCCAAGATTGACGCCATCATCAGAAAGCTCAAGGCCCCATTGCCAACCCAGGAATGGCAGCCGGCCGCCAGCAAGGTTTCATTTGTCTCCAATATCAAGCGTGAGGAGTTCGAGGCGGCGGTTATAAAGGCAAAAGAATATGTCAAGGCGGGCGATATCATCCAGGTGGTGCTGTCCCAGCGCTTTTCCGGTGAGTTGACCGTCGATCCGCTTGACATTTACCGGGTGCTGCGCACCCTTAATCCATCTCCGTACATGTTTTTCCTCCGTCTGGACGACACCCTGGTCGTGGGGGCTTCGCCCGAGGTAATGGTCCGCAAGGAAGGAACGAAAGCCGAGTTACGCCCCATTGCCGGAACCAGACCGCGCGGCGCCACGCCTGACGAGGATGAGCGGCTGGAGAGGGAGCTTCTGGCCGATCCGAAGGAGCGGGCCGAACATGTCATGCTGGTGGATCTGGGGCGCAACGACCTGGGGCGGGTCTGCCGGACCGGGACGGTGCGGGTCTCAGAGTTGATGGTGGTGGAGCGCTATTCCCATGTCATGCATATCGTTTCCAACGTCCAGGGGGAACTGGAGGAAGGGAGTGATGCCTTCGACGTGGTGCGGGCAACATTCCCGGCCGGCACCCTCTCCGGTGCCCCCAAGGTGCGTGCCATGGAGATCATCGACGAAATGGAGCCGGCCCGCCGCGAGATTTACGGCGGCGCTGTCGGCTATTTTTCGTTCTCCGGGAACATGGACATGGCCATTGCCATCCGGACCCTGGTTGTCAAGGATGGGAAGGTCCACCTCCAGGCCGGGGCGGGGATCGTCGCGGATTCGGACCCGGCCGCCGAATACCTGGAGACGGTGAGCAAGGCAATGGCGGTGGTGAAGGCCATAGAGACGGTGGAACAGGGACTTGAATAAAAGGTTAGAGGGACGAGGAACGAAACGCGAGGAGACAAAACTTCGAACACCGGTCCTTGCTCCTTGATCCTGGAAATGCGGAGCATTGCCATATGCTGCTGATGATCGACAACTATGACTCATTTACCTATAACCTGGTCCAGTATTTCGGGGAACTGGGGGAAGAGGTGCGGGTCTTTCGTAACGACAGGATAACCCTGGAGGAGATTGAAAACCTCCGGCCGGCCAGGATCGTCATCTCTCCCGGGCCCTGCTCACCGGAAGAGGCGGGAATATCGGTGCCGGCCATCAGGAAGTTTGCCGGCAAGATCCCCATCCTGGGGGTCTGTCTCGGTCACCAGGCGATCGGCGCGGCCTTTGGCGGGAAAATCATCCGCAGCGCCTATCTCATGCATGGCAAGACCTCTCCCATCCATCATGACGGAAAAGAGCTGTTCAAGGGGCTCCCCAACCCTTTCGAGGCGACCCGCTACCATTCGCTCGTGGTGGAACGGGGAACGCTGCCGGCTTGCCTGGAGATGACCGCCTGGGTTGCGGAAGGGGAGATCATGGGGCTCAGGCACCGGGAGCTCCCTGTCTGGGGTGTGCAGTTTCATCCCGAATCGATATTGACGGTGGGGGGGATGGAGTTGCTGCGGAACTACCTGGAATTGACCAAATAGAAGTCAGACATTAGCCGTAAGAAGTAAGACGTTAGACGACAGACGTTCCTTATAATAATAACCATACATATTAGCATGTTACATCTAACATTTCACGTGTCACTTAAATAAAAGGATGTGTCATGATCAAGCAAGCCATTGCCAAGGTGGTAGAAAGGGAAAACCTGAACGAAGCGGAGATGATCGGCGTCATGGACCAGATCATGTCCGGCGAGGCGACCCCTGCCCAGATCGCCGCGTTCCTCACCGCGCTGCGCATGAAAGGGGAGACCGTTGCCGAGATCACCGGCGCGGCCCGGGTGATGCGCGACAAGGTGACCCGCATCAGGGTCGGCAGGAACGTTCTCGATATCGACCGGGACGACATCAACATCGACCAGGAGACGATCCTCGATGTGGTCGGAACCGGGGGATGCGGCACGAACACCTTCAACATCTCCACCAACGTAGCCTTGGTGGTTTCCGCCTGCGGCGTGAAGGTGGCAAAGCACGGCAACCGGGCGGTATCTTCCACCTGCGGCAGCGCCGATGTGCTCGAGGCGCTCGGGGTAAACCTGGATGTCACCCCGGAAACCGTGGAGAGGTGCATCAATGAGATAGGGATCGGTTTTCTCTTTGCGCCGGCCCTCCACGGGGCGATGAAATACGCCATCGGCCCGCGCAAGGAGGTAGGCATCCGCACCATCTTCAATATCCTCGGCCCGCTTACCAATCCGGCCGGCGCCGAATGCCAGTTGCTCGGGGTCTACAGCGAGGATCTGGTGGAGCGGATCGCCAATGTCCTGAAGAACCTCGGCTGCCGGCGCGGCTTCGTGGTTCACGGCATGGACGGCATGGATGAAATCACCCTGACTACCGAAACGCGGATGGCGGAAGTGACTCCTTATGGGGTCGTCATGAAGACCCTGCGACCGGAAGAGTTGGGCTTTGCCAGATGCGATATTTCGCAACTGCGCGGCGGCGATGCCTTCGGCAATGCGGCTATCGTGCGGAAAGTCCTGTCCGGCGAGAAGGGCGCGAAACGGGACATCGTCCTGTTGAACGCCGCATACGCCCTGGTTGCGGCGGGAAAGGCAGTCGACCCGGCTGAAGGAGTGGCGATGGCCGCAGAGGCGATCGATTCAGGCAGGGCGATGGAGCAGTTGCAAAAGCTGGTGAAAATGACCAACGAGTAAGGCAGGTAAAGGTAGAGGTTAAGGTTCAGGTTATGAAAATCTGATCCTGAACCTGAGACTGAACCTGTTATCCGAAGGATAACCAACCCATGCCCGATCCCCCTGACATCCTTAAAAAAATACTCGACCACAAGAGGGGGGAGGTGGCTGCCGCCAGGGCCGCCATGTCGCTCTCAGAGCTGCACGCCAGGGTTTATGACCTGCCATCGCCGCTGGGGTTTAAGGCCGCCTTGCTGAGAACCGATGATCTCCTCGGCACGGCGATCATTGCCGAGGTCAAGAAGGGTTCTCCCAGCAAAGGGGTGATCCGGCACGATTTCGAGCCGCGCGGCATTGCCTCCATTTATGCGGAAAACGGCGCCGCCTGTCTCTCCATCCTGACCGACGCGCATTTCTTCATGGGTGAACTCGCCTATATCCCGGCGATCCGCAAGGTCGTGAATATCCCGCTCCTGCGCAAGGATTTCATCTTCGATTCCTATCAGGTTTACGAGGCGAGGGTGGCGGGGGCTGACGCCGTCCTGCTGATCGCAGCCATGCTTGACCTCCCCCGGCTCAATGACCTCGCCTCCCTGGCCCGGGAGCTTGGCCTGGATGTGCTCCTGGAGGTCCACGATGAGAGGGATCTGGAGATCGCCCTTGAAACCGATTGCGGGCTGATCGGCATCAACAACCGCAACCTGCGCACTTTTGTTACGGACCTCTCGACCACTGAGAGGCTTGCCCCGCGCATCCCTGTTGACCGGCTGATCGTCGCCGAAAGCGGCATCGATACGCGGAAAGAAATCGATCGTCTGCGCATTGCCGGCGCAAGGGCCTTCCTCATCGGCGAGTCGCTCATGCGTGAGCCCGACATAGGCGCGAAGCTGCGTGAACTCTTGGGAACGGGCTAATATTATTTTAAGCTTTTGCTGCTTGAGAGTTGGGATTTAGTTTATGGTCAGGGTCAAGATTTGCGGCATAACCAGCCTGGAGGATGCACTGCAGGCGGTACAGGTCGGGGCGGACGCCCTGGGGTTCGTTTTTCACGAGGAATCTCCCCGATATCTGTCGCCGGAGCAGGCTAAGTCGATCATAAGCGAGCTTCCCCCCTTTGTACAGGCGGTAGGGCTGTTTGTCAACGCCGACGCGGGTTTTATCAACGATACGGCTGACCGTTGCCGGCTCGATCTCGTCCAGCTTCACGGCGATGAGCCGCCGGACTTCTGTGTACTGATCAGGCGTCGGGTGATCAAGGCCTTTCGCGTTAGGGATAATTCCAGCCTCGACCCGGTAAAGGATTACCGCGTTGCCGGGATCCTGCTGGATGCATATTCTCCCCATGCGTACGGTGGCACTGGTCTGACCTTCAACTGGGAGGTCGCGAAGGCGGCCGCTGATTGCCGACCGATCATTCTGGCGGGAGGGCTGACTCCCGGCAATGTACGTGAGGCGGTGGAGAGGGTAAACCCCTACGCTGTAGATGTTTCCAGCGGGGTTGAGGAGTCTCCGGGCAGAAAAGACCAGGAGAAAGTCAGAGAGTTTATAAAAAAAGTCAAAGGGGTATGAATATTGTCAGTTCTGCCCTCTGTGACGATTATTGTAGGCAGGAGCAACCCTGCCGCGACAGGAGATATGCATAGATGCGATTACCCGATAAACAGGGCCATTTCGGCCAGTTCGGCGGCAGGTACGTACCGGAGACGCTGATGCCGGCGCTCCTGGAGCTGGAAGAGGCCTATAACCATTACAAGAACGACAAAGAGTTCAAGGAGGAGTTCGCTTACTACCTGCGTGATTACGTGGGGCGCCCCAATCCCCTCTATTTCGCCGAGAAACTGACCCGGCTGCTGGGCGGAGCGAAGATCTACCTGAAACGGGAGGATCTTAACCACACCGGCGCCCACAAGATCAACAACACCATAGGCCAGGGACTCCTGGCGAAACGGATGGGTAAAAAACGGGTAATTGCTGAAACCGGCGCCGGCCAGCACGGCGTCGCCACCGCCACTGTAGCGGCGCTTTTGGGGATGGAGTGTGAGGTATTCATGGGGGTGGAGGATATCCATCGCCAGTCGATGAATGTCTTCCGCATGAAATTGC
>JBGPID010000217.1:0-5467 GCA_041484725.1 Geobacteraceae bacterium
ATTTCCGAATGGACACTATCTGCTTTAATGGCTTGTATTTTTTCCCCTTTTCATAGTATCATTAAAAAATTAAGGCAAAACCGCTGAGAAAAAAACTCCGGTTGCATAGTTGCTGCCGGATTTTTTGTGGCCCGTAACCGGCGGGATTCCTGCGTTTGTGATAAAATAAGAAAATATCTGGAACAACAATTTTCACTAGGTGGAAGCGGAGTGGAAAAGCGCCGTTCCCCATGGAGAAATAATGGCTGAAGAATTCATCCCCAAATGGATCGCCTGGGAAACCACCCAGAAATGCAACCTGAAGTGCGTCCACTGCCGCTGTTCGTCGGACATGACCTCCTCCGAGGGGGATTTCACCACCGAGGAGGGAAAGAACCTCCTCAAGGAGATCGCCGACTTTTCCAAGCCGGTGGTGGTCCTCTCCGGCGGTGAGCCGCTCATGCGCAAGGACATCTTCGAGCTGGCCGGCTACGGCACGTCGCTCGGTTTGAGGATGTGCATGGCCACCAACGGGGCGCTGGTAAACGACGAAGTATGCGAGAAGATGCGGAAGGCTGAGATAAAGATGGTTTCTCTTTCTCTGGACGGCTCCACCGCGGAGGTCCACGACAACTTCCGCCAATGCCCCGGCGCCTTCGACGGCGTCGTGCGGGCCGCGGAATACTTCCGCAAGCACGGCCAGAAGTTCCTGATCAACTCCTCCTTTACCAAAAGAAACCAATCAGACATCGCAGCCACCTTCAAGGTCGCCAAGTCCCTCGGCGCCACTGCCTGGTACATGTTCATGATCGTCCCTACCGGTCGAGGCGAGGAGATCATGAACGAGCTGATCTCCAAGGAGGATTACGAGGAGATCCTCGACTGGCACTACCAGCAGGAGAAGAACGAGGACGATATCCTGATGCGCCCCACCTGCGCTCCCCACTACTACCGGATCGTGCCGCAGAAGGCAAAGGCCGAGGGTCTCAAGTTCGAGCGCCGCTCCCTTACCTTCTCCACCGGCGGCGGCAAGGGGTGCATAGCGGCCCAGACCATCTGCCTCATCGACTGCTTCGGCAATGTCAAGCCCTGCTCCTATTTCCACCGCTCCGCCGGCAACGTCAAGACCACGCCGTTCAGGGATATATGGGAGAATGCCGAGATATTCAAGGAACTGCGCAACTTCAAGGCCTACAAGGGAAAATGCGGGGAGTGCGAGTTCATCAACGTCTGCGGCGGCTGCCGGGCCCGTGCCGACGCGGTTTACGGGGATTACATGGCGGAGGAGCCGTTCTGCAATTATGTGCCTATAAAAATTCAGAAAGCGCAATCAAAATAGAACGCGGATGACACGGATTTCACGGATTTGCGCGGATAGAATCCTAACGTCTCATGTCGTCACCCAGGTGCAAACCGGGGTCCGGATGTTTTGCAGCCGATTTAATGAACTGGATTCCGGCTTTCACCGGAATGATGACAAAGCCATTCAGGACTTATCCCGAGATTATCTTTATTATCCGTATTTATCCGTCCAATCAGATTTGATCCGCGTTCAAAGTTTTTGAATTTTCAGTTTTTCAAGGAGGAATTTAGATGAACACAAGTTTTCTCGACGCCTGCTGGGGGAAGCCGGTTGACCGCACTCCCGTCTGGCTCATGCGCCAGGCCGGGCGCTATCTCCCCGAATACATGCGGGTGCGGAGCAACTGCACCTTTCTTGATCTCTGCAAGAGCCCGGAGCTGGCCGCCGAGGTGACCATCCAACCGGTGGATATCCTCGGTGTCGACGCCGCCATCCTCTTCTCCGACATCCTCACCCCGGTTGAGCCGATGGGGATGACGCTCGACTTCGTCCCCGGCCCGGTCTTCGAGAACCCGGTCCGGACCATGGCCGACGTGGAGCGGCTGCGCATCCCGCAGATGGAGGAGGATGTACCCTACGTCCTCGAAACAATAAAGATCCTCCGCCGCGAACTGGCAGCTAAGGTCCCGCTCATCGGCTTCGGCGGCGCGCCGTTCACGCTTGCCTGTTACATGGTGGAAGGGAAGGGGTCAAAAGAGTTCGCCCAGATCAAGCGGATGATGTACGCCGCCCCCGAAGTCTACGGGGCACTGATGGATAAGGTCACCGCCATGGACATGGAGTACCTGAACGCCCAGATCGGGGCGGGAGCCCAGGCGATCCAGATCTTCGACACTTGGGGCGGCATCCTTGCCCCTTGCGATTACGAAAGATACGTTCTCCCCTATACCACGCGCCTCATAGGCGGTCTCGACAGGAACGACATCCCGGTCATCCACTTTGTCAAGGGTGCGGGCGCCATGCTCGACATCGTAAAAAAGGCCGGGGGGGACGTCATGGGGCTCGATTGGCATGTCAACCTCGGCAAGGCCCGTGATATCCTGGGCCCCGGCATGGCGGTCCAGGGGAACCTCGATCCGACCGTCCTCTACGCGCCAAAGGCAATCATCGAGCAAGAGGTGAAAAGGGTCCTCGACGAGAACGCCGGCCGGCCGGGGCACATCTTCAACCTGGGGCACGGCATCCTCCCCACGGTGCCGGCGGAGAATGCGCGATTCATGGTGGAGGCGGTGCACCGGTTGTCGCAGAAATAGAAGAGAAACAAGTCGAGGAGATGGATTAATCTGATAATGAAAGGCCCGCCAAAATTTCGGCGGGCCTTTCTATTTTCCTTCAGTGCACCCATTTGCAAGGGTCTTCCGGCATTGCTACTGCCGGATCAATACTTCACTACGTTTAATTTTCCTGCCTGGTGGAGTTTTCTCGATATATCGCCCTCCTTTTCCGAGAGTCTAGTTACAGGTAGCTACCTAAATTCAATATAACAGCTTTTGCCGAAATTTATAGTCTACCGAAAAAAAATATTTTCGCGTATAATATTTTTTTGTGCAAAAAAGGGTGTGCGTGGCCGCTGCAAATGTATTTTCAGAGTGCAACCGCGCTTTAGATCATCAGGATCTTTTCCCGGAATATAAGAATTTCGAAAGCAAGCACCGCCTTGGTAAGGAGCTTCTGCAGCTCGACGAAACGTTCCCCCAGTTCCCTCTCTTTCCCTTCGGCATAGAGGATATTGACCACCCGCCCCATTATCAGCAGAGGGAGGAGCACGATGGTGTCCGGCCTGCCGCCCCCCATCCATTCGAGCATTATCTGGTTGAACGGGGTCTCCGGGATCGGCCCGAGATGGAAGACCGCCCCCTCGGCCACTGTCTTCAGCACCGAAGGCTGGTTCAAGGGGATGGTGAAGCGGGGAAAGTCGGTAACCTCCTGCTGCCGGTAGACCGCTTTCCATCCTGAAACCGTCCCCCCCCGCACCTGAAACAGCGCACCCCGCTCAAACTCCTGCCCCAGGTAGCCGATGAGGATCTCGGCGATTTCCTCCCGGTCTTCAGCCTTGGCCAGCGCCTTGGAGACATAGTCGATGGAATAGTGGCCGATCCGCTCGATCCAGGTTTCCTCCTCCACTACGATCTCGGCATCCTCAGGTTCCTGGACAGCTTTGGTCATCGGCTGCGGGGGAGGAGCTTCTTCCATTGTGACGGGGGAAGGCTCAATCGCTTCTGCCGCCTCAGCCGCAGGTATATGGGGGGGAGCGGCCTTGCGCTCTTCGATCCGGTCGATGATCTGCTGAAAGCGGTGGTCTATCTCCAGCTGGTAATATTTGCCGAGGGCCTGCACCAGCCTGACTTCGGGAGCGACGAGCGGTTTTACTATGTAACCGGTGATAAAAGCGATCTCGTCGATGGCCTTCAGGTCCGCAGGGTCTGCCATGACCAGGTTGAGCCGGCGCTTTTCCAGACTTAAGGGGATGGCCCGGTATTTCAGGGCGAATTCCCGCGGGATCAGGGCGATCACAGCGGGAGGGATCGCGAGCAGATGTTCCGGCGACACATAGGGGACGGCCAGCTTTCTGCTTAAGAAACGGGCAAGATTCTCTTCCGTGACAAACCCCATCTCGATGAGGCTTGTGCCGATCTTGCCGCCGAAAACGACCCTGTTCAGGAGTGCTTCCTCAAACTGCTCCCTGGAAATCAAGCCTGCTTCCAGCAACATGTCCAGAAGGGTAATGGCCATCTTTTACCTCCAGTAACCGGCTGAACTTCCCTTGCCGGGGGAACCGAGGAGGATATTTTCCTCCTGAAAATCTGCAATGTGCAACATGCTGAATGCAGCATAATTAATGCGCTCAAAATAAACCTGATCCGTCTGCAAGTCAAGAATTTAAGATTTCAGCGCAAAGCGTTGCTGCTCCGGAAGTGTCTTTGGTTGCCGCACACCCTGGTTTTGCGTTTTCCCTTTCTGAAATTCAGACAGATGCCGCCTGTTTCATTTGGCCTTCCCCCTCGTACCGGATCAATATCCTTTCCATCACTCTTTTTTGCAGGTCACCAGAAAAAGTGCAGCGAGGCAGCGTTGTGCGGTTGCCAACTCATCCCTGGAGAGGAGTGAAGCCGACACCGGTGTGCGAAAACGCCTTAAGAAACGCCGGACCGGCCCATCCAGGAGAGGATTTTCGAAGCCCAGGCGGGCCGTGACCTCGATTGGCCGCAGATGCAGGCGGGAAACCGCGGCCCTGAGACAGGGATTCAGTTGCAGGAGCGCGCTGCCTTCAGGCGGGGATGCTCCCCGGGTGTCAAGCCCCAGATAACAGATGATGTTGGAAGGGGTCTCCCGACGCCGGTCCAGTTCCCGCAGCCGTTCGATCTCGGCGGACGGATCGGCAAGGGCGCCGGCATGGGCGAAGAGGAGCGGCTGCAGCCGGCTTTGGCTCACCATGGCAAGAAACTCGTCGATTCTATAGGTATGAACGCAGGGATGGAGGAAGAGGTCGGCAAGACCGGCGTCGGAGCGGGCCTCCCAGGAGGAGTCAAGATAGTTGCGGATACGGCTGTCCGGTTTGGCCCGGGCTAAAAGGAGTTTGAGATCCGCTACATTAGAGATGCCGAGCAGCTTCACGGCGCGCCGGATCGACTCGGCTTCCTGACGGGCATACCGGCCGTAGACCATCACCCGCAAGATCCCGCCGGGAAGGAGACGGCGCTCCAATGCCCGCAATCCCGACACGGGATCGTCCAGATGATGGAGCACCCCGAAGGAATCGATAAAATGGAACGGACCGGGCGCTGCCGTCGGGTCCAACAGGTCCCCCTGGATGAACAGGACATTGCGGCGGCAGTGCAGGAGACAATGGAGCCGGGCACGACGCAGGCTGGCCCCGGCCAGGTCCAGGGCGATCACCTCGGCCCGCGGATTGGCCACGCTCATGGGATACACGGCAAACGAACCACTACCGGCAACGAGAATCCGTCCCTTCCGGGATGCGGGGAACTCACCATTGAACCGCGCCCAGAGCGCCTGCAGGTTCAAGGCATAGGTGTCGTGCCGCCGGATCGAGGAGAGGAGCGGGTAATGGGGATAGGGATGGCGCTCGTAATGGCCGCGGACTTCTTGAGACGGCATAAAAAA
>JBGPID010000218.1:0-5464 GCA_041484725.1 Geobacteraceae bacterium
AGAATGCGGTCAAGCTGGCGGCGAAGCTGGGCCTCGGAGTCAATGCCGGCCACGGCCTGAATTACACCAACATTAGAAAAGTGGCCGCCGTCGGCGGTATCGAGGAATACAACATAGGCCATTCCATCATCTCCCGGGCGGTGCTGGTGGGGCTTGACCGGGCAGTGAGGGAGATGGTCGACCTCATCAAATACGCGTAGAAGCTGACTGAAGGCTGAAGACTGAAGGTTGAAGGATGAGAACAAAAGACAGCTGTCAAAAGAGAGAAGAGTGAATTGTGTTTTTCCTAACAGTCTTCAGCCTTCAGCCTAAACACCTAGGTATTATATGATTTCCGGCACAGGCATCGACATCGTAGATATTTCCCGCTTCGAAAGGTTCGTGCGGGAAAACAACGAACTTCTCTTCAACCGCCTCTTTACCCTGCGGGAGTCGGCCTATTGCGCTAACAAAAGACGGAGCGCCCAGCATTACGCCCTCCGCTTCGCCGCCAAGGAGGCATTCCTGAAAGCCCTGGGGACTGGGCTCAGGGATGGTATTGCGTGGCGCGACATGGAAGTGGTCAACGACCCGCTCGGCAAACCGGAGCTGCACCTTAGCGGCATGGCGGAGGAGATATTCCGGCAAAGGGGGCTCACCCGGATTTTCTTGTCTCTCTCCCATGATGGAAATTTCGCTGTTGCCTCGGTAATCCTGGAGGGACAATGAAGGTCGTTACCGGTGAAACCATGCAGCGCATTGACCGGCGGGCCATCGAGGAGTTCGGCGTCAGCGGCCTGACCCTGATGGAAAACGCCGGGCGGGGGTGCGCCGATACGATTAACGCCGAATTCGGCGCCGGACCGGAACGGCGGGCCGTGATCGTGGCCGGCAAGGGAAACAACGGCGGTGACGGTTACGTCATTGCCCGCCTGCTCAAGGAGCGCGGCTGGCAGGTTGCGACTTTTGTACTGGCCACTCAGGAAGAGATCAGGGGAGATGCCCGGACAAATCTTGATCGTCTCTCGGATATACCAGTTCTCTTCTGCCCGGGACAGGGAGGCCTGGACCGTTATGGATCGGCCCTGCGGGATGCGACGGTGATCGTGGACGCCCTGCTGGGGACAGGACTTTCAAGCGAGGTGCGCGGTAGTTATGCGGAAGCGATCGGGATGATTAATTCGGCGGGGAAACCGGTGATCGCCGTGGACATCCCCTCCGGGATCGACGCCGCCACCGGCAAGGTTCTCGGTTGCGCGGTAAAAGCCGATTTAACGGTCACCTTTGCCCTGGCCAAATGCGGCCATTTCCTCTATCCGGGAGCGGAACAGACCGGACGGCTGCGTATCGTCGATATCGGCATCCCTGCGGAGCTCACCGCTTCCGCCGAGGGGTATGAGTTTCTCGATGGGTCGGCGATAAGGCCTCTCCTTAAGAGACGCAGCCGGAGCGCCCACAAGGGCAATTACGGCCATTGCCTGATTATCGCGGGTTCAACAGGAAAAAGCGGAGCAGCGGCCATGGCGGCCAACAGCGCCGTGCGTGCCGGGGCCGGACTGGTCACCCTGGCAGCCCCGGCAAGCCTCAATACCATTCTGGAGGTGAAGACCACCGAAGCGATGACCCTGCCGCTCCCTGACGGAGGAGCCGGTTACCTGGGGAGTGCAGCAAGAGGTTCCATTGAAGAGGCACTGGCAGGCAAGGATGCCGTGGCCCTGGGGCCCGGCATATCATGGCGCCCGGAAACGGCCCAGCTCGTTCGGGAGCTGGCAACGGAAACGGGGTTGCCTCTGGTGATCGACGCCGACGGGCTGAATGCGCTTTCCGCAGAGCCCGACATACTGCTTAAGAAAAAATCTGCTATAGTTATACTTACACCCCATCCTGGAGAAATGGGCCGACTTGCAGGCGTTTCAACCGGCGAGGTGGAATCGGACAGGATCGGGGTTGCCCGGGCATTCGCCATGAAATACCGGCTCTACCTGATTCTCAAAGGGGCGCGTACTATCATCGCCGCTCCTGACGGCACTGTCGCAATCAACGGAAGCGGCAATCCGGGGATGGCTTCCGGCGGCATGGGGGATCTGCTGACCGGTGTGCTGGTCGCGCTCCTCGCCCAGGGTTACGACCCCTTTGCGGCATGCAGAGCGGGGGTGTTCATCCATGGTCATGCCGCCGACCTGGTGGCAGCCGACAAGGGAGAGATCGGTATGGCCGCCGTGGATGTCCAGGAACGGCTCCCGTATGCGATAAAGGAGATAATGGGCTTGCCGCTAGTCGCTTGTTGATAATTGGTACTGCGTGTCGAATGCTGAAACTCATGACGATTATTAAAACAACTTTGATCGGAGAAAAATATGCTCACTGCCGGCGATGTAATGACGAGAGATGTCATAACGGTAAAAAAGAAAACAACCATTCGGGAACTTGCGGAACTTTTTAACCGCCACCGGATCAGCAGTGCGCCGGTGGTGGACGACAACGGCGAGATGATCGGGATCGTCACCGAAACCGACCTTATCGAACAGGACAAAAACCTCCATATCCCTACTGTGATCTCCCTTTTCGATTGGGTGATATACCTGGAGAGCGACAAGAAGTTCGAAAAAGAGCTGAATAAAATGACCGGCCAGACAGTCGGGGAGATCTACAGCGAGGAGTTTGTCAAGGTGACGCCGGCGACCCCCGTAAGCGATGTGGCGGATATCTTAAGCTCCAGGAAAATGAACGCCATCCCGGTGCTGGACGGAAATAAAATAGTCGGCATCGTTGCCCGTATCGATCTGATCCGGACCATGATCAAGCGGGGATGAATTGCCTTCGGTCATAACCCACAATGAAGAGGAAACCGTTGCATTGGGGAGAACCCTCGGCAGCCGGCTTAAAGCCGGCGACTTCATAGCCCTCCACGGGGAGCTGGGTTCGGGCAAGACCCGCTTTGTCCGGGGCGTGGCTGAAGCCCTGCAGGTCGATCCCGCAGAGCCGGTGACCAGCCCGACCTATTCCCTTCTGCACATCCATAACGGCAGAATTCCCCTTTATCATTTCGATCTATACCGTCTCAGCGGCGATGAAGAGGTGGCGCAGCTCGGTTTCGCGGAATATTTCTACGGCGACGGGGTCTGTGTCGTCGAGTGGGCCGACCGGCTAACCGGGGAGATGCCCGCGGAATGCCTCACCGTGACCTTTTCCCATCTGCAGGAAGAAGAGAGGGGAATCGATTTTGCGGCATCCGGCGGTAGATATGAAGAATTAATGATAAACCTTTTCCCATGATAATAAAATGTTTTGACCGGGGAATTGATCCTTTGCTATTGTGCCGGTGATAAAACCCAAGCGGGCAGGGCAAGCCCTGCCCCTACATGGTAACGGTGAAGCCACGTTTTTCTTATGTGGCGAGGCTTTACGAAGGAGGAATCTCTAAATGGCTCTCGTGGTTCAGAAGTACGGCGGCACTTCGATGGGAACGATTGAGCGAATCCGCAACGTCGCCAAAAGGGTCGCCAAAACCTATGACGCCGGCAATGACCTGGTGGTAGTCGTTTCGGCGATGGCCGGCGAGACGAACAAGCTCGTGGCACTGGCCAACGAGATATGCGAATTTCCGGACAACCGTGAATACGATGTCCTGGTCGCTTCGGGCGAGCAGGTGTCGATTGCCCTCCTGGCCATGTGTCTCAAATCGATGGGGTACAAGGCAAAATCTTACCACGGCTGGCAGGTGCCGATAGTAACCGACAACGCCTACAGCAAGGCGCGCATCATCGAGATCAGCGACAAGAAGATGCGGGGAGACTTAAATGACGGCGCCATCGTCGTCGTGGCCGGTTTCCAGGGGATGGAGGGGGAAGGCAGTGTCACTACACTCGGCCGCGGCGGCTCTGACACCTCGGCGGTAGCCCTTGCCGCGGCTCTGAAGGCCGATGTCTGCGAGATTTATACCGACGTCGACGGTGTCTATACGACCGACCCGAATATCTGTTCCGATGCCAGGAAGATCGACAAGATCTCCTATGATGAGATGCTCGAACTGGCCAGTCTCGGGGCAAAGGTACTGCAGATCCGCTCCGTGGAATTTGCCAAAAAGTTCAATGTCGATATTCACGTCCGCTCCAGCTTCAATGATAATCCGGGGACCATGGTCACCAAGGAGGATAACGATATGGAATCAGTGCTCGTTTCAGGGATAGCCTACGACAAGAATGAGGCCAAGATCGCCGTGATGCACGTGCCGGACAAGCCCGGCATCGCCGCAAAGATACTCTCGGCCCTATCCGATGCCAACATTTCCGTGGATATGATCGTGCAGAATGTCAGCGAGGCAGATTTAACCGACTTTACCTTCACGGTGACCAAGGCGGACTTTAAGAAGGCGCTGGTCATTACCAGGGAGACGGCCAAGGGGATCAACGCCCGGGACGTCGCAGCGGACGAGAATATCTCGAAGGTTTCCATTGTCGGGGTAGGCATGAGGAGCCATGCGGGCGTTGCGACCAAGATGTTCGAGACCCTGGCCAGGGAGGGGATCAATATCCAGATGATCTCCACTTCCGAAATCAAGATTTCTGTCGTCGTCGATGCCAAGTACACGGAGCTGGCGGTCAGGGTGCTGCACGAGGCGTTCGGGATGTCGGCAAAGGATGTGGTTGCGGAGTAACGCTCCCCTTCCCTTTTCCGTTAAACTGTTTCATCGGTTTAGCCGATAAGTCCATTATCACTGTGCAAGAGGGATGGTTATGTGCAAAAGGATAATGATTGTTGATGATGACCCTGCGGTGCGCGGCATGCTGCGTGACATCCTGGAAAGCGGGGGACACGAAGTCGTTGCCGAGGCAGCAAGCGGAGATGAGGCTTTATCAGGTTACAAGGAATTGCTGCCGGACATCGTCATCATGGACATAGTAATACCGTCCAAAAATGGCCTGGAAGTCACGGGGTTGATACTCTCCCTGGATAGTGGCGCCAGAATCATCATCCTTAGCGCATTGGCCGATATTCCCCTGATAAAGGCAGCCTTTGCATCGGGAGCCAAAGACTATATACATAAACCTTTCACCCCGGCAAAGATGCTGGAGGCAATTCAGCAGGCGGCATAGAGCTTACCGTGAAGGGCTGGCAGAATCTCTTCAATAATCCTTAACCAAACTCAACCCACCATGTCAAGAAGCTCCTTCGTCATATCATCCGCAACCTTAACAGCCTTGAGGTTGGCATTGTAACCCCCCGCAGAATCGAGCATAAAAGTTGCTTCCTTTGATATATCGACACTGTCCGCGCCCTGAGTTACGCCGGCAAAGACACCGCCCCCCCTGTTCACCTGCATTACGACGGATGAAGCCTTGAATCCGGCGGTGTTGAGATTGGCAATGTTGTCGGCCGTTACCGCCTGCCTTACACCATAGGCGGCTAAAGCAGTCGCAGTTATCCCCAGAATGTCTCCCATATGGAATTCCCCCTTTCAGATAAACTTATCGGCATTACTCCG
>JBGPID010000219.1:0-5390 GCA_041484725.1 Geobacteraceae bacterium
ATACCGGCCGGCACGATGGAAACCATAATGAAGTCCATCGAGATCATGTACAACAAGATTTCCCAGATCCCCATAAGCAAGGCCGACGTGGTTATAAAACCCCAGGTGGGTTTTGTCGGGGCAGCGGATTTCGACCACCGCAACGAGGCGATCATGGAGGGAGAAAAGGCCGCCTGGGCGGCCATGCCCCAGATCAACGCGATATTGGCAAGGCTCCGACAGGAAGGGCGGTTGCCCTGACCTGTTCGGGAAAGATCGGGAACAACGTGGAAGATGCAGACGATAAGCTGAAGATCGTGATAATCCTCGGACCGACCGCTTCCGGAAAGACCGACTGCGCGGTCCGGCTAGCCGAGCGCTTTGGCGGCGAGATTGTCAATGCCGATTCCATGCAGGTCTATCGCGGCATGGAGATCGGCACGGCAAAGCCCTCCCCTGAACTGCGGCAAAGGGTCCCCCACCATCTCATCGACATGGTCGAGCCCGACATCGACTTTTCCGCCTCCGATTTCCGGCGGGAGGCGGCCCGGGCCATTGCCGACATCGCCGGCCGCGGCAAACGGGTCTTCATCGTCGGCGGGACCGGTCTCTATATACGGGCACTGCTGCAGGGGCTGGTCGATTCCCCCAGCGGAGCGGGAGGCGTAAGAGGGGAGCTGGAGGAGCAGGCGCGACTGCTAGGGAATGATGCCCTGCTCGGGGAACTCGACCGGGTCGATCCCATTACCGCTGCGCGTCTTCACCCGAACGACCTGGTCCGGATCATCCGTGCCCTGGAGGTATACCGCCTGACCGGTACACCGATTTCCCGGCAGCGCAGCGCCCATGGTTTCAGCGGCGATTACTACCTCCCGCTGAAAATAGGTCTGGCCGTGGAGCGCCGGGAGCTTTACGAGAGGATCGACCGGAGGGTGGAGAGGATGATGGCCGACGGGCTGGTGGAGGAGGTGCGCGCTTTGCTCGGCCGTGGTTTTTCCCCATGCTTGAAGGCGCTTCGCTCCATCGGCTACCGCCAGATATGCGCTTATCTTTCGCACGAATATCCGCTGGATGAGGCGGTCCGGCTGATAAAAAGGGATACGAGGCGCTATGCGAAACGCCAGATGACCTGGTTTAATAATGATAAAGAAATTAATTGGGTTGAATATTCTGATAATTTTGCTAATATTTGCAGATATGTGATTGAATTTTTTGCTTAAAGGAGAGGACCATGGCAAAGGCACCGTTCAATATTCAGGACCAGTATCTGAACCAGTCACGCAAGGAGCGGGTAAAGGTAGTCGTGCAGCTGATGTCCGGCGACAAGATGGAAGGCTATATCAAGTCGTTCGATAATTTCTCCGTTCTCCTGGAAGTCCATGGGGACATTCTCATCTACAAGCATGCCATCTCCAATATCACATCCATAGACGGCACCTTCCGCCTCCATCAGTAGCACCACCCTCGCCGGCGTTTCGTGGCCGGAGATAATTGAGAATAAAAGGCAAGGGGGCGCGGCATATGCCCCCTCAAACATCCATCACGGAAAGATAATCCCTGATTCCGACTTTTTAATCTGCGATTGATTATGAAAAACAAGGAAATTACTCCGGTTCTCCTGGCGATCCTCTTACTCACTGGTGTGGGGGTCCTGTTTTACTGTCAGAGCGACATCTTCCTGCCGCTGGTGATTGCCCTCCTCCTAGCCTACCTTTTCAACCCTCTGGTAACGCTGGTGGAGAAGCGCGGGATCGGCCGGACAATCTCCATTGCCCTGGTTTTCTGCGTCGCCCTGGCGCTTCTTGCCGGCTTCGTAACATTTTTTATCGTCTCCATCCGGGGAGAATTTCAGGATGTGCGGATAAACCTGCCGGAATACGCCAACCGTCTCTACGGCTATATCCCGCAATGGCTCAAGGCCTGGTTCGGCATCGAGACCCCGGCGAAGCTTTATCAGCAGATCGATGTCGCGCTGGAGGGCGTGCGGGGCGCCTCCGCCGATATTTTCAAAGAGGCCTTCATCTTCCTCAAAAAGGCCTTTGCCTCCACCCTCTCCTTTATCCTGGCGCTCCTCGGTTACCTGCTCACCCCCATTTACCTCTTCTATTTTCTCAAGGACCTGCCGCAGATGCGGGCCACGCTGCGGGGGGTGGTGCCGGAGCGTTACCGGCCGGCGGTGACAGAGAAGGCCGGGGAAATCCATGAACTTCTGTCCGCCTTCGTGCGCGGCCAGCTGTCGGTCTGCGCCATCCTGGCAGTCCTTTACAGCATCGGCCTCTATTTCATCGGTATCGACCTGGCAATCGCCACCGGCACCCTGGCAGGGATAACATTCATCATTCCCTATTTCGGCTTCATTCTCGGCATCGTCCTCTCCATGACGCTCGCCCTCCTGAAATTCCATGATCTTCTCCATCCGCTCCTCTGTCTGGGGTGGTTCGCCATCGTTCAGGGAGTGGAGGGGGGGGTAATCACCCCCAGGATCGTCGGGGAAAAGGTCGGGCTCCACCCCGTTGTCACCATCCTCGCGATCCTCATCGGCGGCCAGTTGTTCGGCATCCTCGGCATGCTCCTGGCGGTTCCGGTTACCGCGGTCCTCAAGGTGGGCTTTCGTTCCCTCCTCGATTATTACCGTTCCACCAGCTTTTTCCAGGGAGCCTGATGGCCGGCCTCCTCATCGAAAAGGTCCTGGCCGGCAGCATCGCCGAGGAGATGGAGATCGAGCCGGGCGACCGGCTCACGGCCGTAAACAGCCATCCGCTGCGGGACATCATCGACTACAACTTCTTCAGCGCGGAGGAGGAACTGACCCTGGAGATCGTCAAGGGGGACGGCGAGCTCTGGGAGGTGGAGATCGAACGGGGAGAGGGTGAGCCGCTCGGCCTGATTTTCCCGGCCCCGACCCCTTTGCAGTGCGGCAACAGATGCATCTTCTGCTTTGTCCACCAGCTCCCCCGCGGGCTCCGCTCCCCCCTCTATGTCAAGGACGAGGATTACCGCCTCTCCTTTCTCTACGGCAATTACGTCACCCTGGCCAATATCGGCAGGGAGGAGGTCGCAAGGATCAGGGAGCAGCGGCTCTCCCCCCTCTACATCTCGGTCCATGCCACGGACGCGGCCCTGCGTGAGAGGCTCTTAGGCCAAGCGGGGATTATCCCCATCCAGTCGATCATGGAAGAACTGGCGGCCGCCCGGATCACCATGCATACCCAGGTGGTCCTCTGCCCCGGCATTAATGACGGAGAGGCCCTGGAGCGGACCGTTGCCGACCTGACCGGGCTCCGACCATGGGCCGCCTCCCTGGCCGTGGTGCCGGTGGGGCTGACCAGGCACCGGAGAGGACTGCCACAGCTCAAGCCGGTGACGAAGGAATACGCCGCGGCATTTATCGCCTCATGGGGAGCGCGGGCCGCATCTTTCACGGAAAAACCCGGCGGCCCTTTTCTTTTTCTGGCCGACGAGTTCTACATCAAGGCCGGCATGCCATTCCCTCCCCTTGAAGCTTACGGCGAGCTGCCGCAACTGGAGAACGGCGTGGGGATGATCCCGCTCTTCCTGGCCGAGGCCGCCGCGGTCCTGGAAGAGGCGGAACCACTTGGCTCCTTCAGCGCCACAGTGGTAACCGGCGAATCGCCGTATCGTTACCTTGCCGACTTCCTCGATGCCCTGGGCCGGAAAAGCGGCCTCGAACTGCATCCCGTTGCCGTGCGCAATCTCCTCTTCGGCGATAGTGTTACGGTCACCGGCCTGGTCAGCGGCCGGGACATCATCGCGGCCCTGAAGGGGCGGGATCTGGGGGAGCTGGTCCTCATCCCCGATGTCATGTTGAAAGAGGGAGAGGGCTTGTTCCTGGACGATCTGACCCCGGATGGGCTTGAGGAGGCGTTGGGGACCAGGGTGGTCGTGGTTGAAGCGACTCCGCGGGGGATCTACGAGGCGATCAAGGAAATACTTAAACCTTAAGACTGCAATTGAACGCGGATTAACGCGGATAAAAGCCGGATTGACGCAGATAAAACTTTTAATGCATAAGACAAGAGACTGAAACACCTTTCGGATGAATCATTAGATCCATAGGTTTCGATTTTATCCGTGCCTGCGCGCCCGCCCGCCGCAGCCAAGTCTGCTTTGGCGGAGGTGGCCTGTAGCGCTATGGCGCACAAGCGCGTCCTTGGCGTGCTTTGCGCGAAACTGCCTTTCCAGGTTAATAAAAAAAGGGCGGAGGAAGTTTCCTCCGCCCTTTTTTTGTGGTACCCGACCGTGCCTTACATCTTGTGGCACTTCTCACAGTTCTCCTTCACGGTGAAGGCGTCCTTACCGTTATGGCAGCCGCCGCAGGAGTTTCCCGCTTCCAGACCGGCCATGCCGAAATGCTTCACCCCTGCCTTGAAGGGAAAACGCTTGCTGTGGCAGTCGACGCACTTGTACATATCGAGATGGAATTCGTGACTGAACTTGACCTCCCCGCCATCGGTCTTGAAGCTGATGACCCCCGGCTTGAAACCCTTGTGACAACGGTCGCAGTTGCCGGCCGCGGTAAAGGCGTCCTTATCGTTGTGACAGGTGCCACATGATTTTCCCTGCTCCATGTCGGCCATGGTGAAATGTCGCACTCCCGCCTTGTAGGGGAAGACCTTGGTATGGCAATCCTTGCAGGCATATGCGCCGAGATGTAACTTGTGGCTGAAAAGCGCGTCGGTAATTCCCCTGGCCTTGAATTCGATCTCCCGCGGCTTCATCCCCTTGTGACAGTTGCCGCAGTTACCGGCCACGGTGAAGGCCTTCGTGCCGTTATGACAGGCGCCGCAGGTTTTCCCTTTTTCCATGGCGGCCATGGTGACGTTCTTTTCCTTGCCGGTGATCACCTTGCCGTTGTGGCAGCTCTTGCATTTGCCTTCGGTCTTGGCGATGTGCACCCCATGGCTGAACACCGCTTCGGTTGCCCCTTTGGGTCTATAAGTTATGTTGCGCGGTTTCCCTGTATGGCAGCGGACGCATCCCTTTTCATCGGCCACGCTGAATGCCTTGATGCCGGTATGACAGGCGCCGCACGACCTGGTCTTTTCCATCTCCGCCATGGTGTAGTGTCTGGGCTCTTTTATGTTGAAGATGGCATTGTGGCAAATTCTGCAATTGTTGTTATACTTATCCAAGTGGATATCGTGACTGAATACCACCGGGTCGGCGTATTTGAATTTGAACGGGATGTCTTTCGTTTCCTTGGCAACTGAAGCAGTTGTGGAGAGTACTCCGGTGAGGAGTGCAAGCAAGATGATCCGTAACTTCATGACATACTCCTTGAAAGTGTAAAACTCATTGAATTCAAACCGTTGCACTATACATGAACGTCGCTACAAGGTCAATTTAAATGTTGACGGGAATGGTTAAAGGTGCTCTAATTAACATAAGAG
>JBGPID010000220.1:0-5389 GCA_041484725.1 Geobacteraceae bacterium
CCCGCCTGTAGGCAATGATACTGTTGGAAAGTATCAGTTCCCTTAAGTCATAGTCCGGGATAAAACTGGCGGTGTCGTTTTTGAATTGAACCATTATAGCCATTGCTCCACACCTCCTCTTCTGAGGCAACATCCGATTCCCTTGCCTTTATGGTCTTTATCGGAACAACGGCAGAAATATTTAGGATTGATTTTAGTTATCGCCCTGGAATGCCTGGAAAAATCTCTATCATTCCTGCCATGGATCTTGATTGTCAACCGGCGATTCCCGGTTATACTATATTTTGATACCCTGCCGTATACAGGAAAGCTTGAAGGGCGGCCCGAAGTAGTGTATCCTGCCTTGAATCGCAGATCAGCGCCGGGGCGCAGCCCACTGGCCCAGAAATTTCCGGGGTTCGGCAGCCGGCGGCGCGCAACTTTTCATCACCCCCCGGTCACGCTTCCCGTTCCCGGATAAGATAAAGGAGAACCGGATGGTAGCTGCCTTCAAGGAACGTCTGCAGGAAATCAACCCGGTCTATATCAAGTTCGACACCCTGCAGACACTGCAGGTCAACCTCGGCAACCTCTGCAACCTCTCCTGCAGCCATTGCCATGTGGGCGCCTCACCCAACGGAACCAGGGTCATGGGGAAAGAGGTCATGGAGAAGATCGCCGGCTTCCTTACCCGAAAACCCGGACTGGTTCTGGATATCACCGGTGGCTGTCCGGAGATGAATCCCCATTTTCGCTTTCTTGTCGAGGCGACCGATGCCCTTTCACCCCGGCGCATCGTCCGGAGCAACCTGACCATCATGACCGAACCGGGTATGGAGTGGCTGCCGGAGTTTTGCCGGGAGCACAGGCTCGTCATCACCGCCTCTCTCCCCTGCTACCTGGAGGAAAATGTCGATCGTCAGCGGGGAAAGGGTGTTTACAGCCGGAGTATAGCCGCTCTGCAAAAGTTGAACACGCTCGGCTACGGGGGGAAACTGGAGCTTAATCTGGTCTACAACCCGGGTGGCGGCTACATCCCCGGCTCCCAGAAAGGGCTGGAAATCGCCTACAAGGCGGAGTTGCTGGAGCAGCACGGCATCCTCTTCAACCATCTCTACACCATCACCAACGCCCCTATCGGCCGTTTCCGGGAATATCTGGAAGCCCAGGGGGCCTTCGAGCGCTACCTGAACCTCCTCGCCACGAGCTTCAACCCGGATGCCGCCTGCAATATCATGTGCCGCACCCTGGTGAGCATCGACTGGAAGGGATTTCTCTATAACTGCGACTTTAACCAGGCTATCGGCCTCCCGATAACCGACGAAGAGAGGGGGATTCTCAAGATAGAGGACCTGGAAGCCGCGGCCAGAAACGGCAATGAGCTCTTCCTTGCCCAGCACTGTTATTGCTGCACGGCAGGGGAGGGATCGAGCTGCACCGGGGCGCTCACATAAATTCAGGCTGAAGAGTGAAGGCTGAAGAGTGTCAGGAAAAATTTGCCTTCGAGATGGTTTTTTAACTTCAGCCTTTAGCCTTCAGCCTAAACACCTGCATTATTATGGAGGAATCATGGACGATCTCGCACTCTGGCAACGCTACAGGGAATACCTCTGCGTCTGCACCGACCTGGGGCTGATGCTCGACCTCAGCCGGATGAACTTCCCCGAAGGGTTTTTTACGGCAATGGAGCCCCGCATGCAAAAGGCATTTGCGGAGATGGCGGCGCTGGAAAGGGGGGCCATTGCCAACCCGGATGAGAACCGGATGGTCGGCCATTACTGGCTGCGCAACCCGTCCCTGGCCCCCGCCGGCATCATCTCCGCAGAGATCGAGTTGGCCCTGCGCAGCATCAGTGAGTTCGCCGAAAGTGTCCATGACGGGAGCATTACCGCGCATGGTGGGCGGCGCTTCTCACGCCTGCTCGTGGTGGGGATCGGCGGTTCGGCCCTGGGTCCGCAGTTCGTGGCCGATGCCCTCGGCTCGCCGGCTGACCGGCTCAAGCCGTTTTTTCTCGACAATACCGACCCGGATGGGATGGACCGGATACTGGCTGAAATCGGCGTTCAACTCACGGAAACCCTGACCGTCGTCATCTCCAAGAGCGGCGGCACGATAGAGACCAGGAACGGCATGCTGGAAGTGAAACGCGCCTATGAAAGCGCGGGGCTCGCTTTCCCGAGGCATGCGGTGGCGGTGACCGGCCGGCACAGCGAGCTGGACAGGGTGGCGGTCGAGGATGGCTGGCTCGCCCGTTTCCCGATGTTTGACTGGGTGGGGGGGCGCACCTCGGTCACTTCGGTAGTGGGGCTTTTGCCGGCAACCCTGCAGGGGATCAACATCGACGGATTCCTGGCCGGAGCGCGCAGGTGCGACGAGGTCACCCGCAAACCCTTGACCCGCGGCAATCCGGCGGCGCTCCTGGCCCTCATGTGGTACCACGCGACAGGGGGAAAAGGGGAAAAGGATATGGTGCTCCTTCCCTACAAGGACCGCCTCCTCCTCTTCTCCCGCTACCTCCAGCAGCTCATCATGGAATCGCTCGGCAAGGAAAGGGACCGGGACGGACAACTGGTAAACCAGGGGATCACCGTTTACGGCAACAAGGGGTCCACTGACCAGCATGCTTACGTGCAGCAGCTGCGGGAGGGGGTGCACAATTTCTTCGTCACCTTCATCGAGGTGCTCAGGGACCGCGAGGGGGGATCGATGCGGGTGGAGGCGGACACGACCGCCGGCGATTATCTGGGCGGTTTTCTCCAGGGGACCCGCCGGGCGCTTTACGAGAATGACCGGGAATCGCTCACCATCACCGTCGACAAGCTCGACCCGGCTACCGTCGGTGCGCTCATTGCCCTTTTCGAGCGGGCGGTCGGCCTCTATGCCTCCCTCATCAACATCAACGCCTACCATCAGCCGGGTGTCGAGGCGGGGAAACAGGCGGCAGGCGCCGTGCTGAAACTGCAAAAGGATATTCTCGACTATCTGCGCGGGAATAAAGAAGCGGCCCTGACCGCCGCGGAGATCGCCACGGCCATAGGTAACCCGGCCGAAGCGGAAGCGGTCTTCAAGGTCCTTCTCCACGCCTCGTCAAACATGGACCACGGTATTGCGATTGTAAGGGGAGACAATATCTGGGAAAGCAGGTTCAAATCGAGGTCGTAACCACTACCTGCCCCCCCTTAAAAATAGGAGGGGCAGGTATTCTCGATCAATAGAGGAACATCGGCTTGCCCAACACATGGCGCACCTTGGGCCGGTATTCGCTGCTGTCGTACAGTTCCGGCACATCCACTCTTTTGAGCCCCTGGGTGATCGAACTCAAGGGAATGTGCGTATAGGTCCCACCCTGCAGGGCGACCATCCTCCCCGACATCCCTTCGGCAATCAAGCCCATCGCCATGTTGGCGTAATTCAAGGCCACCATCAGGTCCAGTGAATCCGGGGTGCCCGTGCGCATCAGGTACGAGAGCTGCTGATAGATGATATCCGAGCCGGTCAGGCGCTTTATCGCCTCGCTCATCGCCATGCCGATGCCGCCGAGTTTCTTGTGGCCGTACGCGTCCTCCTGTCCGTACTCGATTATCTGCCCGCCGATCATCGACGCTCCTTCGGAGACAGTGACCATGGCGTAATTGCTGGGGTTATTCTTTTTATCCTCTGCAAGCAGTGACGCCAGCTTTTCCACATCGAAAGGAACTTCTGAGATCAGCGCGCGGTCCACGCCGGAAAGGTAGGCGGCGATCAGCGAGGTTTCACCCGAATTGCGGCCAAACAGCTCGACAATGCCGATCCGCTCATGGGAGCCGGCGCTGGTCCGCAGGTTGTGGATGTAATGCACGCTTCTTGTCACCGCCGTGGAGAATCCTATGCAGTAGTCGGTCCCGTAAACGTCGTTGTCCATAGTCTTGGGAATCGCTACCACGGGAAACCCTTCCCGGTGCAGGCGTTCCGCGTAGCTCAGGGTATCGTCGCCGCCTATGGGTATCAGCGCGTCAATGCCTAGATGGGCCAGGTTGGCCAGCACATGCCCGGTAAAATCGTGCTTGGCCGTCGCAGACGGGTCATAATCGGCGCCGCGCAGGAATTCGGGCACATCCGCATTGTTCACCTTGCCCGGATTCGTCCGGCTGGTATGGAGAAAGGTGCCGCCGGTGCGGTCTATCGTCCGCACCGCCTGCCGGTCCAGGGGAATGATGTTATTTTCAAAAGACTGCGGATCGTCACGGTTGAAGTTGAGTAGTCCACCCCAGCCGCGCCTTATGCCGAGCACCCGATAACCGCTGTCAACCGCACGGTTCACCAGGGTCTTCAGCGCCGGATTGAGCCCCGGCACATCGCCGCCACCGGTCAAAACGCCTACTGTTTTCTGTTTATTAGGCATTGGTAACTCCTTATCCTGGGATTGAACAAATCAATGATCTTTTTTTAAGTATATCTCGTTTTTCGCAGAAATCAAAAAACTCGCGCGGGGCGATTTCCAGCGTCGGGAAAAACCCGATCCCGCCATAATCCATATTGAAATTCCGTCATAAAGCTCGTATCATCCAGGCGAAGAGAAACAATCACCGGGAATTCACGGAGTCAAGGCACTCCGGTGCAAAAATCAGAGGAAATATGATATGTACCGACGAAATATTCAAGTTCCGGGAAGAAGCGCGCCGCTATCATCTGCAAGAAAGCAGTATGGAATGAGAATGTCCGTCCGGAGAGCCCATGGAAGATGGAGTATTGGAGAGGATCCAGGTCAGGATGGGGGATATTACCCGGTTCGAGGTAGACGCCATCGTCAATGCTGCCAACCCTACCCTGCTTGGCGGTGAAGGGGTGGACGGGATGATCCACTGGGCGGCCGGCTCGCAACTCCTGGAAGAGTGCCGGTCGATCGGCCGCTGCCCGACGGGCGAGGCGAGAATCACCAGGGGGTATAATCTTCCCGCCCGCCATGTGATCCACACCGTCGGGCCGGTCTACCGGCTCGATGGCGCTAATGCGCCACGGCTCCTCGCCTCCTGTTACCTGAACAGCCTGAAGCTGGCGGTCGAGCACGGCCTTGCCAGCATCGCCTTCCCGGCCATCAGCTGCGGCAGCTACGGCTATCCCACGGAAAAGGCCTGCCGGATAGCCGTCGATACGGTCTGCGCCTTTCTGAAGACAGACGAGTCGCTGAAAAAGGTTATTTTCGTTCTGTATAAATTCGAACTGTACGAGATCTACAGCGATTATCTGGAAACCAAAAAAGGGTGCGGAACCGAACCTGATTAACGAGGATGTAATCCGGTTCCCCTTGACCGGCGGTCATATCAATGAAACTGTCCATGGAAAAAGGTCCCATAAGACCACCAAGCGAAGCGCAAAGCCTCCTGATCCGGGCAACGAGAAACTGTCCCTGGAACCGGTGCGCGTTCTGCCA
>JBGPID010000221.1:0-5375 GCA_041484725.1 Geobacteraceae bacterium
AGACGGGTATCAGGTTCCCCCGGGCGGCAAGTGTGGCAAAGGTTGAAAAATCGGGGTAATACATTTCGGCTCCGTCCGCGTTCACATGCTTTTTACAGGTTTCTGGTTTATGGTTGCGAAGAAATTAAGCTGCTAAACTAGTGTCTCATCCGGAAACTCCGGATGAGACACTATTGTGGTTTCCAATTCGGAAACGAGGGACTTTTCGTCCTGGCAAGGAACTCGAGGGGTTGCGCGGAGGCGTACGTTTGTACGCCGCACAAGCAAGCCCGAAGATTGACATTGCCAGGGCGGAAAAGGACCGTTTCCGGGTGGAAACTAAACTAGCATAGCCAGGGGAGCGTGTCAAGGAAGGGGAGGCTTGGGGCCTCTCTATTCATCGGGATACTGCTGCGCGATTTTTCTGAACTCATCATTGACCTGCAGAAAAACTTCCACCGCTGCAGGGTCAAAGTGAGTCCCCTTGCTCTGGGTAATAATCGCAACAGCCTCCTCATGGGTAAAGGAGGGTTTGTAACGTCTCTTGCATATCAGGGCATCATATACATCCGCGATTGCCATGATCCTGGCGAAAACGGGTATATTTTCGCCGGTGAGACCCTCCGGATAACCGCTTCCATCCCATTTTTCATGATGGGAATATGCCATCTCCTTCCCGAACTGCAGAAACGAATCATTAACCTCACTACCGTAGATCTTTTCCGCCCTGATAATCGCCTCACGACCGTAAATGGTATGTTTCTTCATTTCCATGTACTCATCCTCGGTCAATAAATCGGGCTTCAGCAGGATTCTGTCAGGGATCCCCACCTTGCCGATATCATGAAGGGGGGCGGACTTGTATAAGAGATCGATAGTTTCTTCATTCAGTAACTTGGAGAATTGGGGGAGTTTTGCCATACCTCTGGAAAGGAGTCTGACATAGTGCTGACAACGGAGAATGTGTCCCCCCGTCTCGCTGTCGCGTGTTTCGGTAAGGGCCGCCAGGCATTGGATGGTGAAGTTCTGCATGACGACAAGCTCGTTGTTGCGTGCCCTGAGTTCATGTTCCTCATGCCTGTACTTGAGGAACGTCAAAAAAGAGAAATTGGTGCCAAGGGCTATCATGGGAAAAAGCGGAGAGACAAATATGCCCTGCGTCTCAAGTGTCCACCCGGAGGCGAGCCAGAGACCCAGAGCGCATACGATCATGATGCACAGGCTCAAGACCGATCTGGTCCAGCTCACAAGAAAAGCGGAGATAACGCCGAACAGAAAAACCAGCAGCAATTCCAGACCGATTACCCAGTCGGGTTTGGAGAAAAACGTCTTTTCCAGGATGTTAGCGACAATGGTCGCATGAATCGCCGTTCCGGGAAGCACCGTCGCGAGAGGGGTAGTGCGATACTCTTCAAGTCCCGCGGCCGTGGTCCCCAACAGGACGATTTTCCCCTTTATCCGTTCTCCTGGAACGAGATCGAGCATAATGTCCCGGGCCGAGATGTAGTCGAATGCCCTGCCATTGCCATGAAAACGGATCAGCAGGTTGGCTTTGGCATCGACCGGAATAGTGGTCCCGTCCAGAACAATGCCTTCCAGGCCGCCACGGTTGGTTTTCAGGAGCACCTGTTTAATTCCCAGCGCCTGCATTGCCGTTGCCAGTGAGAGACTGGGATAGAGTCTGTTCCTGTACTCTATCAGGAGAGGCGCGCGCCGCAGAACACCATCGAAATCCGGAATGACATTGAAAAAACCTGAAGAGGGTGCGGAGCGGGCCAGTTTCTCGATGCTGCATACAGCCCCTTTGGCTCTGAAAAGGGTTCCAGTATCATAAGCCGACCCGGGCGCGGTCATGATAGCTGCATTCAGCGGATGAAGCGGGGAGCCGGAAACCTTATCCTTATCCGAGAAGATGAAGTTGTAGGCAAGGACAAAGGGCCCCTTGGCAAGGATATCGGCAAGGACCCTGTCGTTATCCATCATAACAGGAGAAACCCCATCCATATTTACCCTGACCATGAATTCACGTTCGAAGTTTCTTTTCACGACAGCCAGTGAAGTACGGTCGGCCTCGGGGAAAAACATGTCCATGCCGACGCTCGACGCACCCAGCTCATCCAGTTTCTTGAGAAGAAGCCCCAAGCGGTAGCGCGGCCACGGCCATTGGCCTAATTCGGCAAGACTCTTTTCGTCTATGTCGACAATCACGGGATTTTTAGCAGATTGACCGTCCTGGGGAAGAATCCATGATCTCAGCTGGGTGTCATAGAGCTTGAAATCGATAAGGCGGAAAAAGACGGGTTTGTAAACATTCAAAATGGCCAGGAGGATTGTAACACAAACACCGGCAAGGAAAATCCACCAGTATACCTTTTCCGGCTTTGCCAGGAGGGCCTTCCGGACAGCCATGAAATCCATTTCTTCGCTCCTTGTTGAGCTGCTTCATGTTGTCCACTGTCCGATTCATGGAGCTTTTGTGAGACCCTGCTTCAGCGCAGGATAACCTCAACCCTGCGATTCCGTGGTTCAGGGACTTCGTCCTTCGTATTGATCAAGGGATTATCTTCGCCATGGGAAGTCACTTCTATAATACGGGGATCAATACCTTTCGTAATGAGTAGCTGTTTGATCACCAATGCCCGATCCAGGCCGAGTTGATAATTCATCTGCCGTGTGCCTTCGCGGTCGGTATGGCCCACCACACACACGCATATAATTTTGCGCGTCGCTATTGCGGGAAGGATCTCCATGAGCAACTTGCGCGATTGTTCCGTAATGACGGTGGTTCCCGAATGGAAATATAAGATGAAATGGAGGGGGGGGGAAGGGAGCATGGAGAGCGCATCTCCGAAATTCTCCTTTATTTTTTCGTCTTTCATGGAAAATGGGGCTGAAGGCGCAACAGTTGCGGAGTGTACTTCCGTAGCCTGTTCCGGTTCTCCTATCAATTGGCTTCCTCCTTTATTGGAGACCACTATCTGACCTGTTTTACCGTCAGCACCGGGAAGCAGGACTACTACCATGCTTTTATGGCTACTGGCACATGATGCGAGAGAAAAAAGGGCAAACAGGCAGATAAAAAGAGTTCGGGTCATTTTCATGGGAATACCTCGAATACCTCTCATGGCACAAGCAAACTCTTTACCGGTGAATTGTTTATTGATATGTGTGGTAGGGTATTAAACGCGATTATTCGTCATCACCTGAAATTTTCACCGCAAACTTGGTTCCCCTGATGCCGATATTTGCCACGGGTGTTTCAAATCGTACGGATTGCGGAGACAATTTGCCGATAATGCCCGACACATAGGCTGAGGTTCCCTTGAGCAACCTGGTGACAATCGACAGTTGCCCTTCCGCAGGGGAGAAATGAAATTCATTAATCGCCAATTCGCTGTCAGGCCCTATGGATATTAATGTGTCATCCTTGAAAACTATGGAGAGAGAGCCGTCTGCACCGGTTTTTAAAGAATCGCTTGCATATAGTTCCGAGCCGATTTTCGCTGCCAGCGCATTGCTGTTTCTGATGATGGATGCCTTTCCCTTCAAGGTCTTGATGTTTCCCACCGGTTGATCCGAGGCATTGGCAAAGAAGGGATAAAGGAGAAAAAGAGTTGTCACAATTCCCAATATTCTCTTCATGATTCCTCCTGCAAAACGTTTTATGGCATCCGCTCCATGCAATCCATGATCAGACGCTAGCTATCATTATAAATCATTATAACCTTTCTGCAGCGGAAATCAAACTGAAAAAGGTCCCGGCACAAGGAAATGATGAAAAGAGAGAGGTAAAAATACTTTGCATGCATACTGATCATATGTATAATGACTATTATTATTTCCCGGCGATTAACAATTTACCCTGATGGGAGAGCATCATGATCGAGATCGAGAAAAGTGTCGGTTTTTTGCTGGCAAAGGCCTATCAGCGCGCCTGTGCCCTCTTCAAGGAAGAGTTCGACAGCTATGACATCACCCCCCAGCAGTTCGGCCTCCTCGCCTTTCTCTGGATCGAGGACGGCCTCTCCCAGGCTGAACTATCGGCCCGGAGCCAGATCGACCGCACCACCATGGGAGGGATCGTTGACCGCCTGGAAAAAGAGGGGCTGGTGGAACGCCTGAACCATCCCGATGACCGCCGCGCCTTCCAGGTGTTTCTCACCGCAAAGGGGAAGTCCCGCGAAGATGAGTTTTGTGCGGTGGCGAACCGTGTCATTGACAAGGTAAACGCCCCCCTGACGGACGAAGAACAGGCAACGCTTGTCCGACTTCTGGAAAAAATCCGACTCTGAGGTGGAGGTTTAGATGATGAGAACGCTTATTTATTTCTTCATGCTGCTTCTATTCAGTGCGGGAGCCCTGCACGCCGAGCCCCTCACCCTGGCGCAAGCCCTGGCAAAAAGGGCAACCGGCAGCCGGACTCTGAAGATGGCAGCTATCGACGAGCAGATCGCCGACGAAAATATCCGTCTCAACCGGAGCGGCTATCTGCCGCGGGTCGACATCCAGGGGGGGTACACCGCCCAGCAGGCTTCCCAATCGGTCTCCACTCCATTCGGCGCCTTTGAGACCCAGGATCCCGACTTCTCCTTCGCCAGCCTCGCCATCACCCAGACCATCTACGACTTCGGCCGCACCGGCGCCCGCTACGACCGGGCAAAGGCATTAAGCGAAGCTGCCCGTTTCAACTACAAAAGTCAGGAGCAGGATATCTTTCTTCGCACGGTGATCTCCTATTTCCGCATCCTGCAGACGCGAAAGCTTCTCCAGGCCGCCGATGAAGAGGTCACACAGATGAGCGATCACCTCCGCGTCGCGCAAAACCTCTTCGAACAGGGGGTGGTGACCCGCAACGACCTTCTCCAGGCGGAAGTGCGGCTCTCCAGCAGCAGGCAGCGCCGCCTCGAAACGGCAAATATACTCGATAACGCCTGGCTCGACCTGAATAATCAGATCGGCGAGCCGCCGGAATACCGTAATGAACTCGTAGAGGAAGCAAAGATCGACCTGACCGCCCTGGAAAAGCCCGTAACAGATGTAATTACCGGTCGGGCGGAAATCCAGGCGCAGCGCAAACTCCTTGCCGCAAACGAACTGGAGGTAAAAGAGACACGGAGCGGTTATTATCCCGAGCTTTTCGCCAAGCTGGGGCTTGACTATGTTGAGAACAGCAAGGTCAAGGAACAGACCATCATGGCAGCCACGGTCGGCCTCAAGGTCAATCTCTTCGACGGTCTCGCCACCACCTCCCGCTTTCGTCAGGCAGTGCAGAACCGGGCGCGCACCGACGAGCGGCTTCATCAACTCGAAACAGACCTCGCCCTCGATTACCGGATCGCGCTCAATGATGCAAAGGTGGCGAAGGAGCGTATCGCCGTTACCGAAACATCGATCAA
>JBGPID010000222.1:0-5350 GCA_041484725.1 Geobacteraceae bacterium
GGAAAGCGCAGCCATGAAAATCCAGACGGCATAATAGCCGTAGTGCCATTCCAGTTCCGGCAGATACTTGAAATTCATGCCATAGACTCCCACCAGAAAGGTCAGCGGCATGAAAATGGTTCCGATCACGGTAAGGAACTTCATGACCTCGTTCAACCTGTTGCTCATGCTGGAGAGATAGATGTCGAGCATCCCGGAAAGTATGTCCCGACTCACCTCGATGATGTCTATCACCTGGATGACATGGTCATAAACATCCCGCAGATAGAGCGCCACCTGATCACTGATGAGCTTCGACTCACGACGGGTCATGGCGGCAAGCACCTCACGCAACGGCCAGACCGCCTTCCGCAGGAAAATCATGTCTCTTTTCAATTTATGGAGCTTCCGGACGGTCTCCGCAGAAGGAGTGACCATCACCTCTTCTTCCAGCAGTTCGATCCTCTCCTCTGTCTCTTCCAGGATCACGAAGTAATTGTCAACAATCGCATCCATGAGAGAATAGGCCAGATAGTCCGCCCCCATGCTTCTGAGCTTCCCCTTTCCATTCCTGATTCTTTCCCTTACGGGGTTGAAAACATCCCCCTTGATCCCTTCCTGGAAGGAGATCACGAAATTGACGCCAAGAATGAGGCTTACCTGTTCCGTGACGATATCCGTACCCTCCCCTTTTCGTAACATCTTCAGGACAATATAGAGATAGTCGCCGAAATCCTCCAGTTTCGGACGCTGGTCGGTGTTGAGAATATCTTCCAGGACAAGGGGGTGAAGTCCCTGACACTCCCCGACCTGCTGGATGACCTCGATCTCGTGGAGCCCCTCCACATTGATCCAGCTTGTAATTGACGGGTCCGTATAATAGAAGCACTCCTTGAGGGCCTTGATCTCCTTTTCCTCGCAGAAAGTCTCGCTGTAGTCGGTAACTGTGATCTTGATTTCCCGATCACTCTTCTCGCCGATATGGACAAGGGTTCCGGGAGGGAGACCGCTTTTAACCGATCTTTCTTTGACCATTCTTTCCATGGCATCATTCCTGATGTAACATTATTTCATCCGGCTGCACCGGTTGGCCGGTCGCACAGGGTCGTCCCTGGGAGAAGAGGAGAAGTCAAATCACCACCATCCCCCCAGACACGACGAACTTGACCGCCTCCTCCACGGTCATGCCGCTCTCCAGCACCTCGTCCTCGCGGAAGAATAAGGCAAACCCGGAAGTCGGATTGGGCATGGTCGGCACATAGACCACCACCATCTTTTCACCCTTTCGTTCCACCTCGGCTGTAACAAAGCCTATGGCCCGCACCCCCTGGCGCGGCCATTCTACGAAGACCGCCCGATGGTAGGAGCTCTTCCCATCCCTGAGGACATTGGTAAGCTGCTTGCTGGAGATATAGATCGACTTCACCAGCGGGATTCGTGAAAGAAGCTCATCCCCCCATCTGATGAGATGGTGCCCCATGAAATTGGTGGCAAGCAGGCCCACAAGGTAGACGATGACCGCGCCGGTTACCATCCCCAAGCCGGGGAAATGGGTTTCGTGATGGGTTATGGCGGTGAACAGGCTATCCAGGTAGGTGCCGAGAATGCCATCGGCAAAGCTGAAAAGAAACTTCAGGATGAAGAGGGTAATCCCGAGCGGAATCACGATGAACATTCCGGCGCCGAACTTCTCTTTCAGATGAGTTAGGAACTTTCCCATAATACTCTCCCTTTTACTTATCTAACATTATAATGAAAGATACCTATTTTGCCGGCAAAGTCAATATATTCAGTTAGTGGAGATCGCCTTACAGAAAGCTCTCATGAGAGGGAAACCGGCTCTGGAAATGTGCGAAATCCGTTCGGCAAATTATGCCTATTTATTGTGCAATACGTTAAATCATCCTGAACATTCATCATAGTTGCCTTGACTGTGAACACTTTTCCCACAGACTTTTCCACAGTTTTTGTGGATTATAAGCGCGCCAAGCACGCATTTACAGCTAACCGGTTGAAAGTTATCCACTTTTGGAATCCTTTCCGCCAACACCGCCAGTATATTGACGTTTTGCAAATCCTAACTAGCTGATTTTCCTGGACAAGAACCCCTGGAAAAGGAGATGGTTACCCTTGGCCTTAATACCGAACTTACCGTTTCCGGATGGAAACTAATTAATGTTGACATCCGGGGCAACGAAAACTAAAGTTAGGGGAATCCGGCGCATGGGATACGCTTTATTTTCTCTGCCCGGCAAACCGGTTTTATTCTGTTTTAACGGAGACAGGCAACATGACAGGTAAAGGCAAACTGGCACTCCTGGTTCTGATTGCGGCTGTTCTGACGGCGATCGCCATCGGCACGGTTTCACATTTTACCGCCACTCCCGGAGAGAAGAGTCCCCAGGAATACATAAAATTTTTCAAGGAAGTTGTGGCGCTGGTCAAAGTGAATTATGTGGAAAAAATCGACGACAAAAAACTTATGGAGAGCGCCATAGGCGGCATGCTTGCATCCCTCGATCCGCACAATGCCTATATGCCTCCCGAACCGTTCGCGGATATGCAGATCCAGATATCGGGGTCATTCGCCGGTCTCGGAATCGAAATCACCATGAAGGACGACAGGCTGACGGTAATTTCTCCCATTGAAGACACCCCGGCCTTTCGCGCCGGGATCAAGTCCGGCGACCACGTCTTGATGATTGACAACGTCTTCACCCATGGAATGAACATCAACGACGCGGTAAAGCGGATGCGCGGTCCCAAGGGTACCAGGGTCACCCTCACCATACTGCGCGAAGGAGTGGCAAAGCCCCTCGTTTTCAAACTGGAAAGGGACATCATCCAGATCAGAAGCGTGAAATACCGGACCCTGGATAAAGGGTACGGTTACATCAGGATTGCCCAGTTCCAGGAAAATACCGGCGATGAGTTTGCCAATGCCCTGCAGAATCTGCACAAGGGAAACGACGGCGCGCTCCGGGGTCTGGTGCTGGACCTGCGCAACAACCCGGGGGGGCTCGTCGATCCGGCAATCGATGTGGCAGGCCGGTTCATCGGCGGAGGATTGAAGGACGGCCTGATCGTCTCATTGAAAGGGCGCGATCCTTCTTCCCGGAAAGAACTCTTCACCTCCAAGGGAGAAAAGGAACCGCATTACCCGCTGGCGGTTTTGATCAACGGCGGCAGCGCAAGCGCCTCCGAGATCGTCGCCGGCGCCCTCCAGGACCATAAGCGCGCCGTTATCATGGGGACCCAGAGCTTCGGCAAGGGTTCGGTCCAGTCCATCATACCGATACGCGGCGGCGCCGGACTGATGCTGACCACAGCCAGGTATTATACGCCAAAGGGGCGCTCCATCCAGGCCCGCGGGATCACCCCGGACGTCATCATCGGCACTGCGGAGATGGGCAAACCGGCAAAGAAGGATGGGCTCGACTTCCGCGAGGAAGACCTGGACGGCCATATTCAACCCGCAGCCAACAAAGATTTAACAAAGAAAAAGCTGATTCCGCACTCTACCTTTCCGGCGAATCAAGAGAGTGCCAAGGATTATCAACTTTCCCGGGCGCTCGACCTGCTTAAGGGGGTTGATCTCCTGGGCAAGCAGAAATGAACTCCTCCTCCGGCGTAACCTTCAATCTCCTCGCAATACTCGGTCCTACCGCTTCCGGCAAAACCCGGCTGGGGGTTAAGCTTGCGCAGGCGCTCAGGGGCGAGATCATCTCCGCCGACTCCCGCCAGGTCTATCGCGGCATGAATATCGGCACCGGCAAAGACCTTGCGGAATACGGGGATATTCCCTTTCATCTCATCGACATAGTAGAGCCGGGATACGCGTTCAACCTCTTTGAGTTCCAGCGTCGCTTCCTTGAGGCATTTACAGCTATCCGGGGACGCGGCCGCCTTCCCCTCCTGGTGGGGGGGACCGGCATGTACCTGGAGGCGGCGGTGAAAGGGTATCGGCTGGTAGAAGCGCCGGATAACCACGCCCTGCGCAGGGAACTGGCCGATCTCCCCATGGCGGCCCTGACCGAACGGCTTAAGCGGGCCACGTCCCGGCTGCATAACACCACCGACCTCCTGGAGCGCGAACGGCTGGTGCGAGCCATCGAGATCGCCGAGTACGAACGGGACCACGCGCCGGAGCCCCTTCCGGAGCTAAAGCCGTTTATCTTCGGAATCCGCTGGGAGCGGGAAATCCTCCGGCAGAGAATAACCCTCCGTTTGCAAGAGCGGCTCGAGAGCGGCCTCGTCGAAGAGGTGGAAAGATTGCATGCATTCGGCATTCCCTGGGAGGTGCTGGAGTTCTACGGTCTCGAGTACCGTTTCGTGGCCCGCCACCTCAAGGGAGAGCTGAAACTGAACGACATGTTCCAGAAGCTGAACAGCGCCATCGTTGCCTTCGCCAAGCGCCAGGAGACATGGTTTCGCCGCATGGAGCGGAGCGGAATCGTCATCCACTGGCTCGACGGCACGGGCGAGCCGTTCGCGGAGGCAATGGAGAAATTGGCAAATGAGAATCGGCATGAGCGACCGGCCGGTCGTCCATGCAATATCCAGGGGGAATAACCACATGCCCCCTCCGGCCTTGACAAAATACCAGCGAACCCGCGCCATTCAAGATCCCTGGCGGATCTTCGGCTACCCCGAAGAAACAGGTTTCGCGGGCGCCGTGGTGATCCCCGCTTTGGGGGAAAGCGCCCATCTCTTCACCACCCTCCGGTCGCTCGCGACAAACCCACCGGAGTTGCTCGCCCGCTTCCTCGTCCTCGTGGTGGTCAACCACCCGGAGGACTCACTACCCTGCGACAAGGAGGACAATTACGAAACCCTGAAGCAACTGGCCGCCTTGGACCCGGGACTGGCCCCCCTCCGTCTTGCCTGGGTGGACGCCGCTTCGCCGGGAATGGAGATGCCCGCCAAGGTCGGAGGAGTCGGTTTGGCCCGCAAGATCGGCCTGGACCTCGCGCTCACCCGCCTCGACTTCACCGCTCAAAGCCCGCTTCTCGTATCCCTGGATGCCGACACACTGGTCGAGCCTTCCTACCTCCTTGCCCTTGACCGCCATTTCCGGCATTCCGTTTGCGGTGGGGCCGTGATTCCCTTTTGCCACCGGCCGGCGGAGTCGCCGGGACAGCAACTGGCCATCGACCGTTACGAGCTGTTTCTCAGGAGCTACATCCTCGGCCTCGCCCTGGCCGGTTCCCCCTACGCCTTCCATTCCGTGGGCAGCGCCATGGCCTGTCGCGCCTCCGCTTATCTGAAGATCGGCGGGATGAACAGCCGTGCCGCCGGGGAGGATTTCTATTTTCTGCAGCAGTTGGCCCGGACCGTCGGTGTTGAACCGCTGAGCGGTACCGTCGTCCAC
>JBGPID010000223.1:0-5341 GCA_041484725.1 Geobacteraceae bacterium
GATGACAGTCGAGGCATGGCAAATCCGCTGGTGGAAATGGCAGCTGTGCGGGCAAGCTTCATGGAACAGCTCGCCTGCCGGCATCCCCTCCTCAAGGGTGATCGGGCGGCTCCCGATCAGGCATTTATGGTCGGCATCCTCTCGCTGCTGGAAACAATCTACAACATCCCCACGGACGAGATTGTCGCCGTTCTGAACCTGTCGGCAGAGGTTAAGGACGCACTTGTCTCAAGGGCGGGGACTCTCGGGCGGCTCCTGGCATTTGCCGAATCGATGGAGCGCACTTTCTTCAGGGTGACCCCTGAACAGTTCGAAGAACTGGGGTTGACCCGGAAGGATGTGCTTATAGCACAGGTGAAGGCCTACCAATGGCTCGGGGAATCTTTGTGAAAGGGCAGGCGGTGATGGCGCGCGGAACGGTCGGGAGTTGACCGGGCGGGAGGCACCTGAATTTAATCATGTATTCCTCCATCTGTGGAGATTAGCACAACGGGCCGGACTTTGACCCGACAATTTATTCGGGTGGGTCGTAAGCCTTGTTGAGTTCTCAGTTCTTTTCTAATAATGTCCAATGTCCAGGGTACACCTATCTTGTATCTTCCAGACCCTTCATTTTCTTATTGCCAGAAGTCGATCGCAGATAGCGCACCAGAATATATGTGAGCAAGGCCCCTGCAAAACCGATGAGCGGCCCGACCACTAATGCTCCCAGAAGCCACTCCCAAAGACGGTAATGAATCTCATGGAGCATGGTTTGTCGGTTGAATTCGCTCCAGAAACAGCCAAACCGTAAAAAATGTCCCACCTCCACGCAGAGAAAAGGCACAAACGGGAATACGCAGACATTGCTGGCGACCACCCCGGCCAGCTTGTTCAGGTGGAGTTTATGATTCACATAGACGATAGTAACGATACCGAACGGGATGATTGGGAGCGACCCTATGAAGATGCCGACCCAGCTCGCGGCAGCGAGCTCCACTGCCGATGCGTGTTCCCGGCAGAGAAGACGGAAAAATTGGAGAGGCTCCGAAAGAAGCGACAAGGGATCTTTTGCCGCTGTCTTCGGGACGATCCGCCTGTGCGGCCATGGGAGAAGAGAGCGTGTTACCAGCAAGGTATGGAGAAAAACAAGGTTGAGAGTGTCCATGAACTTGTGGGGATGGATATCCTTTTCGACCGCCGGCAGGCGCCCCGCCGGGACTTCCACGGAGAGAAGCGGCAGACCGGCCCAGGCCCCCCGCACGAGAGTTTCAACCTCGAACCCTCGACAGCGGGCAAAAAAACGCCGGGAAGTGAGGAAGTCAACGGGATAGAGCCGGAAACCGCTCCGGGTATCGGGAAGTGACTGGCCGCACTCAAGGCGTACCCAGAAACCGGAGATATCGTTGCTGCAAAGGCTTGACTCCCGCATGTCGGCTGACTCCGTCAGTGCGGCGCCGATCACGATGGCAGGCCAGGAGATCCTGGCAGCATCCAGAAGAAACCGGACATTGGCCGGATTGTGCTCCCCGTCGGCATCAACGGTGAGAATTGCCCCATACCCCTTTTCTTTTGCCAGAGCGGCTCCAGCCAGAAGAGCCCTTCCCTTTCCCAGGCCTGCCGCCAGCCGCAGGCGCTCAACCGGCAGATTCGCGATCACCGCAAGGTCTTCGTCATTGCCGGAATCGACAAGAAGCACCGGGAGGCCCTGTTCAATCGCGCATTCAACCACCAGGCGCAGCGCCCGGCTGCGGCCACATTCCGGGATAACCAGCAATGTCTTGGGGAGTGGGGATTCAATGATATCCGGCATTCCTAGACTTCCTCAGTCTGCGCTGCCGATGCATTGGTGTCGGCGGCGCGTCGGGCGACCACTTCCAGTAGCATGCCGCCGTAACGAAACACCTTGAAAAGATGAGAATTGATTTTGATCTGCACGAAACCGGCAGCCTGGAGCATTCCCCTGATTTCCGAACGGCTGTGGGCCTTCAACCACAACCCCTGGCGTATGGCATTGCCGAGTTGGATAAAGAATCTCAAGAAAGATCGGCGCGCCGTAATGAAATATATCACCCCTTCCGGTTCGAGATGGCGGGCGAGGCTGCGTAAAAGTCCCGGCAAATCTGCTATGTATTCGAAGGTGGCAAAGGCGCAGATCACTGAAAAAGTTCCCTCCGGCGGGCTCGTCTCCACGTCACTGAGGATGATCCGAATGTTGGTGACCCCTTCACCGGCTGCCTTTTTCTCCAGGAGCCCGAGCATATTGTGGGAAATATCGACGGCTATTACTTCCCGGCAGTGGCGAGCAATGGGAAGGGTAAATATTCCGGTGCCGGCCCCGATTTCAAGCACCCTCCCCGCACCGGCAAACAGCTCAGGCAAGCGCGCCGAAAAAAGTTCATATTCCTTGCGCTTGGACAACGATACGGCGGTCTGAAACTGCTCATGGTCATAGGTGGGGGCCAGATCGTTATAGAAGAGTTCGACCGACTTCAATCTGCTTTGGGTTTCAAAGTAAAGCATGATTTACCTGTCTATCAACTGGTCGTGCGTGAAAAAGCAAGAAGAGACATAACCATATCGTTTTCAGTCACAATCTTTCCTCTCGCAAAGATGCCAACATATAGCTCATACTATTTCCTTCTCCTAGTTCACACGAGATAAGTCAAAAAAGCATCTCCCATGCACATACCGCCAGCTTTCTGAAGCTGAGCTTGCTCTTTTCGGTGGCCATCTTGAAGCCGGCTACCGCTTCCCGTGATCTTCGGTAAAACCTGACAAAAGCCTTGATAAGCAACAGTTGCAGGTGGAAACGGTTGATATGGGGATGGCGGAACACCACGTGCAGGGCGTCGTAGAACTTCCAGCGCCGGCAGAAAATGCGGTCCTTGACCTGCTCGTACAGCCGGGTGCCGGGATATGGTGTCAGGATAGTGAACTGGGCGATGTTCGTGTCTAGCCTTATGGACAGATCGATGGTCTTCTCCACATCGGCGGCGCTCTCATCCAGGTTGCCGATGATATAGCTGCCGTAGGATTCTATGCCGTTATGCCGCAGGATATCCACGGCCTGAAACGCATCCGCCGAATTCATCTCCTTGCCGAGGGAGTTCAGGGTGTCGTCGCTGCCGCTTTCGATCCCCATGTAGACCATGATGCACCCCCCGGCAGCCATCCTGGCGACCATGCCGGGGTTGCGCACGATCGTATCGACCCGTGAGAAGGTCCACCACTTCAGGTCATGGCCGCGCTCCAAGATCCCGTCGGCGATCTGTTCCGCCCGGCCCGGAGCGAGGGTGAAGTTATCGTCGATGAACGCCACCGCCCGGAAACCGTAACGGTTATACACCTCATCCAGCTCGGCCAGCACCGCTTCGGCGCTGCGATAGCGCCACCCCCGGCCGAAAAAGCTCGATGAGGAGCAAAAGTGGCAGGCGCCGGGACAGCCGCGGCTGGTGACAACCGGGGTTACCGGACGTCCCGCCGTGCTGGCGCGGTAGCGATGCAGATCAATCAGGTGCCGGGCCGGCAGGGGAAGCGCCTCCACATCCACCGGATCGGCATCCTGGGTGGTGACGATCCTCCGGCCATCCCGGCAGATGATCCCCCTGACCGTGGCCGGTTCATTCCCGGATGCAAGCGCATCGAGAAGTGCGGGAAAACCGACCTCCCCTTCACCCCGCACGATCGCGGTCACCCAGCCGCTGGCGAGAATTTCCTCCGGCATGAACTGGGGATGGGGCCCCCCCATGATCACGGGGCGATCAAACCGGGCGGCCCGCCGGGCAAGGCGCATGGCCCGCTCGATGCGCGTGGTGTCGCTGGAGATCCCGACCGCGTCGGCACTCATGAAGTCCGCGTCCGTCACCTCAACTCCCTCTGCGTCCAGATCGCGGACCACGACCCGATGCCCGGCCTGCTCAAGGCTCGCTGCCACATACAGAAGCCCCATGGGAGGCAGGCTAAAGCCGAAGGTGTAGTATACGCTGATGGAGGGGGGATTGATCAAAAGAACGTTCATCGCCTCACTGACCTCACTTCTTTTTGATCGGGTGTTCCTTGGATTCCTCTTTCCGGGTCGGATCGGCGACCTCGGCGGCAACAACAAAACAACCCGGATAGCCGCCGCGCTCGAATTCCACGCGCGCCTTTTCCGCCTTTACCAGTGAACCGTAACTTCCCACCCGGACCCGGAAAAAGCGGTTGCCCTTTACGGTTGCGTCCTGGATACCGGCTGAGCCATAGCTCTTGCGCATCCGTGAAGCCAATCGCTCGGCATTGTCCCGGTCCGTAAAGGCGCCTACCTGGATTGCAAAATCGCCCGCATCGTAGCTTTTCGGCGGACGATACGGAGCCGGCGCGGCGCCGTCGGCCAGGCGGTAGCCAAGGGCCTCGATATGCACCGGCGCGGTCCCCGTATCAACGATCCCCACCTGTTTTGCCGCCGCAAAGGAAAGATCGATGATCCTCTCCTTGACGAAAGGGCCCCGATCGTTGATGCGTACGACCGCCTCGCTGCCGTTCCTTTTGTTGCGGACCCTGACATAGACACCCAGCGGCAGGGTCTTGTGGGCGGCGGTCATTGCATGCATATTGTAAGTCTCACCGTTGCTGGTTGGTCCGCCATGAAAGTCGCTGCCATACCAGCTTGCCAGGCCGTCCTGGACAAAGCCTTCATGGCTCGGGAGCGGATCATAGCGCTCGCCGTTCACCTTGTAAGGCTTTTGCCAACCCTTGAGCCCGCGGGTTTCAGGTGTGTCGATAACTTGAGTGCGATGCGAGGCGCAGGCGGAAAGGAGTGTCGCCAGTATGACAGATATAAAAAGTCTATTGCACAGACGTAATTGCCGGAATTCCATTATTATTCTCACACGAAGCCACAAAGCCACGAAGATTTATTCAACTTCTCCATTCAAAACACGAGATATACCATCTTTCATCAGGGCTTCACCGAAATTGAGCAGGTATCCCAAACCTGATGATGGAATTCAATAGGGATTGGAACCTGTCGCTCAACCTTCAAGCCTGTCTCACGAAGCATATGCACAAGAATCACCTCATAAACGGTCTCAAGCAATCCGGGCCAAGCTCCATGCGAAGACGCATGGCACAGTTAACCACGATTTTTCCGATTTCGTTTTCCGTCATTTCTTTGTGCCTTTGTGCCTTCGTGTGAGTATGATTTTCGGTTTCCGCAAGTTCTATCGTGAAAAACTGCCTGTCCGTCCGCCCGAGATCTTAACGAGATCGCCGGGCGCTATTTCCAGGGTCCTGTCGGGCCGGCCGATGCCGCAGTAAAGCGTTGGCAGGATTGTCAGCGCTTCTTCGTCGATGAGGACCACTGCATCCTCACGGGCTAAGA
>JBGPID010000224.1:0-5306 GCA_041484725.1 Geobacteraceae bacterium
CATCGGCATTCAGCCCGAATCGTCCGGCAAGGTCATTGCGGCCCACCTCCATCCATGCCACATAATGGCCGTGCCAGGCAACATGATAAGCATCGACTTCATTAAAGCGGACCTTTATCGTAGTTTCGTGGTATTTCACGCCCTGTTTACCCCGATTTTTCATTATCTATCCAGCGATTGAACTTTTTCAGGGAATCGCCGGCCCCGGCTTCAAAGCATCTCTTGACGCCGCCGGCCATAAGCGCCAGGTAGGTCTGTTCCCAATATACCGGCACGGACAGCTCTCTGACTAGAAAACCGGAAATTTCCGCTGCGGAAAGTGGCTTCTGGTCGATATGGTTGATGAGAGGCATGGCCGGCTCCTGATAGCGGTACTCTCCGCATATTTCTGCGAGCGGCGCGCTGATCTCTTCCATGAGCGGTGAATGGAGTGGCGCATCGGCGGGAAAGGCCTTGGCGGAAAAAGCGCCGTTTGCCAGCGCTTCCGCCATGGTCCCGGCCATGTCGGCGGCTTTACCGGAGAGCAGAAAGTGCCGGGAGGTGTTGAGGTTGGCCATGTAGACGCCGTTGTTTGCGGCGATTGCCGATAAAGAGTCCAGGGTCAGGCCAATTACGCACCCAAGCGCGTATGAATCCATTTCTCCCAGCTTTGCGAAGCAGACGCCGATGCGAAATGCGAGTTCCAGGGCTTCTTCTTCGGCTATTGAGCCGCAGGCCGCGAGCGCCGGATAGATACCCATGCTGTGCTCGGCAACGATGTCGGGCCTTATCTCCTGGCGGAGCAGGAGCCGGCGCCGGTAAAGGCTCATGGCTGCGCCATACACCTGGAGCTTGACATTCTCCGTTGGCTTCCCTTTTGTCCAGGAAAGTGTAGTCAGGTCAAGAAAGGTCCTTTCTCCGGTCATCCGGGCAATTTCCGCAAAATCCAGGTCATCCGGCAGGGGGGTGGCGAACGCCAGGGGTTGTCCGGGAAACATGAAGCAGTTCATAAATAACGCGCCTTGCGCCGAATGGCGCTTCTGAACCCGAAATTCATCGGGCCGAAAACCTGCAGAGAGCGGTGCAGCTTGAAAATGCGCCGGAACATGGAGGTAAACGAATAAAACGAGCTGTTCAGCCATTCATACCCTGCCTGCAGTTCAGCGGCAGACATCCCCAGCGGTGTAAATGTGACGTGTTCCATATCATAGTCCTGCCATGCGTTGGAGGTAATCCTCCCATCCGCTTCAAATCGCCTGCGCACCCGGGTCCCGGGGTAGGGGGTGAGAATCGGGAAGATGGCCGCTTCCAGTTGCGCCTCTTCACAGAAACGCAGAAGTCTCGGGAAGGTTTCCGGCGAATCACCGTCACAGCCGAGCACAAAGGAGCCGAGGATGCCGATGCCGTTGTCACGGAAGGCCTGTGCGTACTCTTGATAGAGATGCGAGCGGTTGGTCACCTTGCCGATAGCCTTCAGTATATCCTGGTTGAGCGATTCAAAGCCGACAAACATGCCGACACAGCCGGACTCCCCGGCAGCCCTGAGCAGCTCCGGATCGGCGGCAAAGTCGATGGGGGCGTGGGAGAGCCACTTGAGCCCCATCCCCATCATGCCCCGGAACAGGGCGAGGGCGTAAGCGCGATTCGCGACCAGGTTGTCATCGACAAAAAAGACGAATGGACCAACTTTGCGGAGTGCTTCCAGTTCGGCAAGGACCAATTCCACCGGACGTTCACGGTATTTCCTGCCGTAAAATGCGGTCACCGAACAGAATTCGCAGTCGAACGGGCAGCCGCGGGTGGTCTGGAGGGTATTCTTCAACAGATACTTTTTGTCTGAAAATATTTCCCGCCGCGCAAAAGGAATGGCGGTCATGTCGAGCAGAAGCGAAGAGCTGTACGAGCTCTTGAGCCGTTTCCTGCTGAAATCGTCCAGAAGCTGCGGCCAGATCAGGTCCCCTTCGCCCACGACCACGCTATCCACGTGGGAGAGCGCTTCATCCGGAAGATTGCTGGCGTGGAACCCCCCCATGACCACGCTCTTGCCGGCGGCGCGGAAACCGGCGGCGATCTCGTATGCGCGCGGCGCCTGGGGGGTCATGGCGGTGATCGCCACAAGATCGGCTTCGGTTGAAAAATCCAGGGTCTCGATATTCTCGTCGCATAATGCCACTTCCCATTCCGGTGGTGTTGCGGCGGCAAGAACGGCAAGGGAAAGGGACGGGAATTTGAAACCGAGCTCGCCCCACAGTCTTCCCCTGGGCCATCCCGGCGAGACGAAAAGTACCTTCATTTACGGTGTTCCGCGATATATCCGGCCATGCTCCGGACCGACTGGAAGACAATGGCGCCGGTCTCCGCATCGGGGACCACCACGCCGTAATCCTTTTCCATGGCCACTACGAGCTGCAGGGCATCGATGGAGTCAAGCCCGAGCCCTTCGCCAAAGAGAGGAGCGTCGGTTTCTATCTCCTCCGGTGTCATCCCCTCGATGCGCAGGGAGTCGATGATCAGTTTCTTTGCCTCATAGATCAAATCTTCATTCATATTTATTCCTTTGCCGAAAAGTTTATCCTGAAAAACCCTGTTGACTCACACAAAGACACGAAGACACAAAGAAACCGGTTGTTATCTATTTAGAACCATCAAGGTGGTGTTCAAATGAATCAGAAAGAAGTCTATGTTTTTCTCTGTGCTCTTTGTGGCTTTGTGTGATATGTGCCTTTTTATATTCATCCTTCATCCTTCCGTTTCTCGCCTCCCCAGTAGTCATAGAAATTGTACCACTGGTCGGGATAGGCGCTGATATAGCGTTCGAACACCATGAGGAGCCTTTCGGTACCTTCTCTGATAGCATTTCCATGGTCGGCGTGTCCTCCCCTGAAGAAGAGCGGCTCCTCCATGATGGTATCATAGAATTCTCCCACAAGAGGGACGAAGACCGGAATTACCGGCGCCCCGGTAGCCAGGGCGAGATAGGCTGCCCCTACGGGAATCTGGGCGGGACGGCCGAAAAAGTTGAAAGTAGCGGTATGGGACGAGCCGTCCCGGTCTCCGAGCAGCGCCAGCACCTCATTGCGGCGCAGTGCCGTCGCTGCCCCGATGATCGCCAGCGGTGAGGTGTCGTCCCGGTCCACATAAATGAAGTTGATCCCCCACTTGCGCCGGACCGCTTCCATCAGTTTGTTGACCTTCTCATCTGGTTCGCGGAAGGTCAGGACGTTGACCCGGTACCCTTTAGCGGCCAGCCCCAGCCCCCCCAGTTCCCAGTTTCCCAGATGCGGAGAGATCAGGATCGCCCCATTGCCGGCTGCCAGGGCGTCATCGAGGGGCCGACTGCTCGATCGTTGACCGATCAGTGCGTCCAGCCGCGGGCCGGAGAGCCTCATCATCAGCATGATGTCGGTCCAGTTGCGGGAGAATTTGTAAAAGGTGGTAAAAACCAGCCGCTCCACCCTCTCCCTGCCGGTGATGACCCGGATGTTCGCCCTTATGACCCGGCGTTTTCCCGGCAAAAACAGGTAGAAGAGCCCCCCCCAGAATAAGGCGAATGGGGGAAACAGTGCCCTGGGAACCAGCATGGTCAACAGTTTGATAAAAAAGAGATTCAGACTGTTGTATAGTACCAAAGATACTCTCTTAAGCCAAAATGGCCGGTCAGGTTACCGCACCTGCCGGCCGCGTAATAAAGCGATTAACGAAGCGCCTGAGCCGGCGATGACAGGGTGTCCGTTAAAGCCGGGTCGGCAGGCAGGCTGCAACAACTCCCGAGCGCGGCGAACTCTTCAGGAAGAGCCTCATGGCATGGCTTTGCCTGCGCGGTTCGCTGCGGATGCCGTGCCGCTGAATTCTTTCTCCCATGCCTGGTCGGCGATTTCGCCATAACGCCGGGAATAATCATCCATCTCCTGAGCCAGTTCCGTAAAGACCGCCGCGGCCCCCTCATGGGTCGGATAGGCCCCGCAGGAGGAGAAAAATCCCCGACCCACCTCTGGATGATCAATGATCATGCAGGGTGTCAACAGGTTGTCATATTCTCCCTGGCGTTTCCTGATCTTCCGGAACAGGGGGGACTTCAGCGCCTCTTTGATGGTGGTGCGACGGATATTGTCAACGGCGAAATGGCAAAAGACACAAGGCTCGATGTCGCCGTTGGCATTCACATGGAAATATTTCCTCCCCCCCGCGAGGCAGCCGCTGATCATCGGGCCGTCGTTCCAGAAATCGACCATAACCATCGGCTTGCTGGCGCGGAAATCGGCGGTTCGCCGTCTCATCAGGTCACGCTGCTCCGGGGTGGGCATGAGCCCCAAGTCCGGGTTCCTCCCCACCGGCACGTAGGTAAACAGCCAGAGGGCAAAGCACCCCTTTGCCAAGAGCATGTCGATGTAGGCGTCGCTCGTAATGATGTCGGTGTTTTTGCTGGTCTGGGTGAATGAGCCGCAGAAGGAGAGACCCGCCTCGCGCAGGAGGTCCATCGCCCGCATGACCTTGCGGAAATGGCCGGCACCGCGCCGCCCATCCGTTTCAGGCTCAAACCCTTCCAGGGAAAAGGCCGGCATGACGTTCCCCACGTCGATCAGCTGCTTCACTATCCCTTCATCGATCAGCCCCCCATGGGTGAAGACGAGGAAGGCCATATCCCCATGTTTCCTGAAAATCTCGAAGATATCCTGCTTGTAAAAAGGCTCACCGCCGGATATGACGGCAAAGTAGATCCCCATCTCTTTCATCTGCATGAGGATTGAATCTATCTCTTCAAGAGAGAGTTCGAGGGTTTTCTGGTAGTCGCCGGCATAACAGCCATAGCAGGAAAGGTTGCACTTCATGGTGGGGCTGATAACCACCGTGGATGGTGGATAGAAACCTTCCCTGTCGGCCCATGCCTTACGCTTGTTGGTGCCGGATAGGAGGTGGTTCACCGCCAGGGTGGTGATCCACTTGTCCCGCTGATTGGGATGGAGGTCGCGCAGGATACGCCGCGGAAACTCCATGCTCGGATGGTTTTCGCGGATAAGCTGGCGAAACCATCTGATCCGTTCCCGGTAGTAATCTTTTTTCGGAATCAGCTCCATGAGATAGGTCATCCGGACAAGGTTCTCGTTGGAGCATGTGGTCGCCATGGAGAGGAGGTATGAGACGACCTTTTCTGTTGTAAAGTTTTTCAGCTCCCGCAACATACCTGGTTTATCTCCTTTAAATTACATATAGCGCAAAAACGTCATGCAGATGTTCCAGGTATCCCGTACCGGCCGAAAATGGCTGGTTTCCCTGCCATCCGCCACCCGCGCGGAAACAGCAATGGAGCCGATCCGGAAACCCTTGCG
>JBGPID010000225.1:0-5300 GCA_041484725.1 Geobacteraceae bacterium
CCAGCACCGCGCCGAAATGGCCGGCCACCCCCAGGACGGCCAGGAGCTTGCGGCAGTGGGCCGCGTATTTGTTGGAAATGACGGACAAAAGCCTTCCTTCGCCGAGGATGGCCAGCGTCTCCTTTACCCCTGGATAGAGCCGCGTCCTGTCGGCGATGTGGAGATCGTTGTAGGTGAGGAAGAGCCGCACCCCCTCCTCGACCTCGTCGGATGAGGCGCCAGGCATGGCCCGCTCCACCAGCCTCGTCGCCCCCTGCCCGACCAGCAGGCGGACCTCCCGCCTGGTCAGTTCCCCCCTGCCGAAGCCCTTGAGCATGTAATTGGTCGCATCGGTAAGATCGTCCAGGGAATCGACCAGCGTCCCGTCCAGGTCGAAGATGATGAGTTTGATCTGTTTCATGTTCATCCAGCAGGTTAGCGAAAGATGATCCATAATAGAACGCAGAAGACGCGGATTGGGCGGATTTGCGTGAATCTTTAAAAAGGTTTCATGACCAGGTTTATCTACGTAAATCCGTCTGCCTTGCCGGGTTAGAGTATAAATAGGAACGCGGATTTTTCGTAAGATCAAGGCGATCGAGGGGTGACGCGGAGGCGTAGCAGCGCTACGCCGCACAAGGAAGCCCGAAGATCAACGCAGATATTGCGGAAAAGCCGCGTTCCTATTCCCATTCGATGGTGGATGGGGGCTTTTGGCTAATATCATACACCACCCGGTTGACCCCCTTGACCTCATTGCTGATCCGCGAGGAGATGCTCCCCAACAGCTCGTAGGGGAGCTTTACCCAGTCGGCGGTCATGCCGTCCAGGGAATTGACCGCCCGGAGCGCGACCGTATAGTCGTATGTCCTGGCGTCACCCATGACGCCGACGGTCCGAACCGGCAGGATCACCGCGAACGACTGCCAGATCTCCCGGTAAAGACCCGCCTTCCTGATCTCCTCCAGGACGATGGCGTCCGCCTCGCGCAGGATCTCCAGCTTCTCGCCGGTCACCTCGCCGATGCAGCGTATGGCCAGCCCGGGACCGGGGAAGGGCTGGCGGTGGATCACCTCGTCCGGCATCCCCAGCTCGCGGCCCAGGAGTCTCACCTCGTCCTTGAACAGCTCGCGCACCGGTTCCAGGAGCTTCAGGTTCATCTTCTCCGGCAGGCCCCCCACATTGTGGTGGCTCTTGATCACTGCCGAGGGCCCCTTGGTGGAGACCGATTCGATCACGTCGGGATAGAGGGTCCCCTGGGCCAGGTAATCCACCTCCCCCAGCTTTTTTGCCTCCTCCTCGAAGAGGTAGATGAATTCGTTGCCGATGATCTTCCGCTTCCGCTCGGGGTCGGTCACCCCGGCAAGCTTGTCGAGGAAGCGGGAGGATGCCTCCACATAATCGAGATTGATCTGGAAATGGGTGCGGAAGAGGTTCTCGACCTTTTCCGCCTCCCCTTTGCGGAGCAGGCCGTTGTTGACGAAAACGCACTGGAGCTGGTCGCCGATCGCCCTGTGAATCAGGACCGCCACCACCGACGAGTCGACCCCGCCGGAGAGGGCGCAGATCACCTTTCCCTGCCCCACCTTGCGGCGGATCTCGGCAATCGCGGTCTCGATGAAACTGGCCATGGTCCAGACCGGCCGGCAGTCGCAGGCGGTGAAGAGGAAATTCCCCAGCATTTCATCGCCGCGCGGCGTATGCACCACCTCGGGGTGAAACTGGACCCCGTAAAAGCGGCGCGCCCCGTCCTTCATTGCCGCGGCGGGACAGTTTTCCGTATGGGCGATGGTCGTAAATCCCGGGGGCATCTCCTCGATCCGGTCGCCGTGGGACATCCAGACCTCGGTTTTGTCGGCAAACCCGGCGAACAGGTCGGAAACATCATCCAGCACCATGCTGGCCCGACCGTATTCCCGCTTCTCCGACCGTTCCACCCGCCCCCCCAGTTGCCAGGTCATGAGCTGCATGCCATAGCAGATGCCGAGAACCGGTATCCCCATGGCAAAGACGCCGGGATCGGAGAGGGGGGCATCCTTGTCGTAGACGCTGGAAGGGCCGCCGGATAGGATGATCCCCCTGGGCGCGAATTCCCTGATCCGCGCCATAGGCATGTTGAACGGATGGATCTCGCAGTAGACCCGCTGCTCCCTCACCCTTCGGGCAATGAGCTGGGTCACCTGGGAGCCGAAGTCCAGGATCAGTATCTTTTCACTGTGTATGTCGGTGATCATTTAATTCCCGCCTACCCTGTAGTTGGGCGCTTCCTTGGTAATCATAACATCATGCACGTGCGACTCCTTGAGCCCGGCGCCGGTGATTTTGATAAACCGGCCGTTTTTCTGCAGTTCCCGGATATTGAGGCAGCCGGTATACCCCATCCCCGCCCTTAACCCCCCGAGCAACTGGTGGATATTGGCCGAGAGCGGCCCGCGCAGCGGCACCATCCCTTCTATCCCTTCCGGCACCAGCTTTATATCGCTCTCCACGTCGTCCTGGAAATAGCGGTCCTTGCTCCCCTCCTTCATGGCGCCGATGGAGCCCATGCCGCGGTAGCTCTTGTAGGCGCGTCCCTGGTAGAGAATGGTGTCCCCCGGTGACTCTTCGGTGCCGGCAAAAAGCGAACCTACCATGACCGTATCCGCGCCGGCGGCGTAGGCCTTGGGAAGGTCACCGGAGTATTTCACCCCGCCGTCGGCGATTATGGGTATGCCGTGTTTCCTGGCCACCGCTGCGCAATTGCTGATGGCGGTAATCTGCGGCACACCCACGCCGGCCACCACCCTGGTGGTGCAGATGGAGCCGGGGCCTATGCCGACCTTGATCGCGTCGGCGCCGGCCTTGATCAGGGCCGCGGCAGCCTCGGCCGTGGCGATATTGCCGGCGACCAGTTCGACCCCCTTGAAATTTTGCTTGATGAGCATTATCGCGTCGATGACCGCCTGGGCATGGCCGTGGGCGGTGTCGATGACGATCACATCCACTCCCGCCCGGATAAGCGCATCAACGCGGGCCTCCATATCGGCGGTGGGACCGACCGCTGCCCCAACCCGCAGACGTCCCAGGCTGTCCTTGCAGGCGTTCGGGTATTTCCTGACCTTTTCGATATCTTTTATGGTTATCAACCCCTTCAGGAACCTTTCGTTGTCCACCACGAGGAGTTTCTCCACCCTGGTGTGCTTGAGAAGTTCCTTGGCCTCTTCGAGGGTGGTCCCCACCGGGACGGTGACCAGCTTGCGCTTGGTCATCCGGGCGGAGATGGGGAGATCCAGATCGGTTTCGAAGCGGAGGTCGCGATTGGTCAGAATGCCGACCAGCTTGCCGTTGGCCTTGGTTATCGGCACCCCCGAGATGCGGTATTTCGCCATGCTTTCCAGGGCCTCGCGGATCTTCTGGGTAGGTCGCATGGTGATGGGGTCCACGATCATCCCGGATTCGCTCTTCTTGACCTTGTCCACCTCCATGGCCTGCTCCGCGATGGTCAGGTTCTTATGGATGAAGCCGATACCCCCGTCCCGCGCCATGCAGATGGCGGTGCGCGCCTCGGTCACGGTATCCATGGCGGCGCTGACCAGGGGGATGTTGAGGGCGATATTGCGCGTCAATTGGGTGGTCAGATCGACATCCCGCGGAAGGACTTCAGAATGGGACGGGACGAGTATGACATCGTCAAATGTGAGCCCTTCGGGAATATTTTCGTCTAACATCGCAGACTCCTTTGCGTTTGTTCGGAAATATCAACGTGAAAATAGCAGTTGTTCGTGCAGTGACGCAGAGAAGCTAAGTAATTCAAAGGATTATTGATTCTCAGCTTTGCGCCAATCAGGTGATGGGATGGTTTTGCCAATAGATTGATCTAACTCTGCGTTCTCTGCGTCTCTGCGCGAGGACGCTTTTTCTGGATTAATTTTTAAAATTAGTACAGGGAGCAAGTTAAGTCAAGGGAAAAGGGGTAGGTAAAAACAGGAAGAGGTAAAGGTTCCTTCTACCTTTACCTCTACCTCTACCTGCTTCTTACGATGGGATGAACACCTCTTTATCCTTGATACGATAAAGGGTCGCTGCTATGAGTCTGACGGCGCTGTCAAGGTCGCTGAGAGACAGTACTTCGACGGGCGTATGCATATAACGGAGGGGTATCTTTACCAGGGCGGTCGCCACGCCGCCTCTGGAAATCTGCATGACGTTGGCGTCGGTGCCGGAGGCTTTCGGTATTCCGGTGAATTGCACCGGGATCTTCTCCCTTTCGGCGGTATCGGCCAGGAGATCGAAGAGGGCTGGGTTGATATTCGCGCCCCGGGGGAGGATCGGTCCCTTCCCCAGTCCCACCTCCCCGTTATGCTTCCGTTCCACATCGGGCTGGTCGGTACAGAAATCGACCTCGACACAGATGCCTATGTCCGGATTGGCCGAATAGCTGCTGGTGGCGCCCCCCCGCATCCCCAGCTCTTCCTGCACGGAAGACACACCGTAAAGGTCGATCGGCAGTTTCTTCGCAGCGCCGGCCACCTGCCGCAGCACTTCGGCAACTACGAAACTCCCCGCCTTGTCGTCAAAGCCGCGCGATGTGACCCGGTCGCCATGCAGTTTGACCAGAGCGCCGGCAAAGGTAACCGGGTCTCCGACCCGGACCATTTTTTCTGCCTCTTTTTTGTTTTCCGCGCCGATATCCATATATTGACTGTCGAGTTTGACAACCGTCTCCCGGTCCTTCACCTCCATCAGATGAATCGGTTTCTTGCCGACCACACCGAATATCACGCCGCTTTTGCTGTGGATATGCACCCTCTGGCCGGGAGTCAGATGAGGGTCCACGCCACCTATGGCGGCAAAATAGATGAAACCATTATCGTCGATATATTTAACCTGGAAGCCTATCTCATCGGAATGACCGATCAGCATTACCCGCGGGGAGTTCCGCCGGGCCCCCTTGACAAAGGCGCAGACATTTCCCATGACGTCGGTGGAGACCTGGGCAAAGGAGGAGACATACTCACGGAATAGACGCTGGGCGGGCTGTTCGTAACCCGAGGGGCTCGGCGCGGCCACCAGTTTCTGTAAAAAATCGAAAGATTCCTTGCGCATCATGCCTCCTAATAAGACAGGTAAAGGTAGAGGTAAAGGTAAAGTAAAATCAAGAACACTCTCGGGTTTTCTCTACCTTTACCTTTACCTCTACCTGTTTTACATGGGGTATTTCCCCAGATCCGTCGGGTCGAGGTTTTCCAGGAAATCGACAAAGCGGCGCGCGTCATTTTCCCTGGCGATCGTTTCATCCGTCATCGCCAGCACTGAAGCCCGCGCCATCACCTCATCGGCCA
>JBGPID010000226.1:0-5299 GCA_041484725.1 Geobacteraceae bacterium
ACTCCCTGCATGACCCTGGTGAAGAAGTCCCAGAGGAGGACGGCGCCGAGGAAGAGAGGGACGAAGTTGAACCCCGTTGTCGTGAAGCTGTTCAGATATCTGGTGATGAAACCCCACAGGACAATATCTACGCCGACCCATGCGAAGAGCGGCACGATGCGCGACAGGCTTCCCCGCATGAGATAGAACTGACGCAATACAATAGCGGCGACATGGCTGAGTCGCATGGCCTCACCCCTCCCTGATCGCCAGCGGCTCCCGCGCCACGGCGATGAATAGATCTTCGAGGGTTTTCTTGCCATGCTCGCGGGGGAGTACCCGCGGGTCACCATAGAGGAGGATCTTCCCCTTTGCCAGGAAGAGAACGCGGTCACATACCTCCTCCACCTCGTGCATGTTGTGCGACGTCCAGAGCACCCCGCCGGTTTTCCCCGTAGCAAACGCGCGGATCATGACGCGGATATCGCGCGCCGTGGCCGGATCGAGGGAAACGGTGGGCTCGTTGAGGAGGAGCAGGTGCGGCTGATTGAGCATCGCCTTGGCAAGCGATACGCGCGCCTGTTCGCCGGAAGAGAGGAGTCCGCACTTTACGTCGCGGAACCGACGCAGCTGGAACAGGTCAAGGAGCTGCTCGATCCGCCCGGAAAGGTCGCCGACATGGTAGAGGAGACCAAAGACCTTCAGGTTCTGGCGGACCGTGAGATTCCCCGGCAGGGGGGTATAGGCGGCGGCGAAGTTGGTCCGCTCCAGGGCACGGGCGCGATGCCTGATTATCTCCTCCCCCTCGATGCTTATTGTCCCGGCGGTCGGTTCCAGCAGACCGAGAATCATGTTGATGGTTGTGGTCTTACCGGCGCCGTTCGGCCCCAGGAGGCCGACAATTTCCCCCCTGCCGACGTCGAACGATACACTGTCAACGGCAACCGTCTCCCGGAACTCCTTGCGCAACTCAACAACGGAAAGTACCTTCGGAAGGAAATCCTTTTCGGGAATGCTCTTCACCTACGTTTCTCGCTGTCATGAAGCCGGCGTTGACCGCCAGCCTGCCCGAATTTCACCCTGCTCAATATCGGCTTGATGAGAGGTATTTTAAATACACGATCCTTTGACTTCTGTCAACCAACGAGGGAGATGGGGACAGATTTTTGCTTTTTGGTATCTTTCCATTGCTGAAAAGAATATTTTAGAAAGAGAGCAGCAAAAAACTCCGGGTTCAAAAATGCGGATTATATACTTTCCCCGGCACACTTCTGAACGTTGGTTCCGGACGCCGTTCGGGAACGGATTTAAGACGACTCTGTCAGGGACTGCTAGCAAAATTAATAGGAGATTCCGACATGATCTGCTCCTGTGGCGAAATGCATAAAGGGCATATTTGCTGGCTTAATCATATGGGACTTCTGAATGAGGTATACCATCTGACATGTAAGCCGACAATAACCTGTTCAAAGTGTGGAGCTAAAGCAAATCTACCTCATAATGTATGTTTTCCGATACCCTTGAAGGATTGAAGGATATTGAGGCAAATTCCGGGGAGATAATACTGATTTCCCGTCAAGCGAGTCGCTTCCCTTATATGTGCAACTGCAGCATCACCCTTGCGATCCCCGTGACCGACAGGGAAATCACCTTGCCCGATACCGGCAGTCATGACGAGGCGTACCGGCGGGCTCTACATGACCGACCGGGTCTGCCGGCGCGACAACCGTACGATCCTGCTTGCAGGCATGATTCACGTGTAGAAGAAGGAATAAAAGAACCGTGGATACGGGAAGCAATCGAAGCGCCTTACTGACGAAAATCTGAAAGCGGAACTGCTACGGTAAATGGTGGAAGAGATCATAAGGATAGAAACAGCCGACGAACAGGGAAAGCTGCCGGAAGAGGAAGGGATAGAAATACCCCTCGACAGGATAAACCCGGATACACTGCGGAGCATGCTGACAGAGTTTGTAACCAGGGAATGGGCAGATGAAGAATCCACCCTGGAAAGCAGGATCGAACAGGTCTTGCGCCAGCTGCGTGAGCGTAAGGCTAAAGTAATGTATGACTTCAGAACAGAAACCTGGAATATTGTCGAGTGCCGATGACATGCCTCGCCGATTTGACCCCATCGTTGCCCATCACTCTCCAGCCATCCGCTACCGAGAGATCAAACAATGACTGACCACAACGCGAAGGATCCTCTTCACGGAATCACCCTGGAAACCATGCTTACCCGGCTGGTGGAACATCACGGCTGGGAAGCCATGGGACGACTCATCGATATCAGATGTTTTCATAATTTCCCCAGCATCAAGTCCAGCCTGCAATTTCTGCGGAGAACACCCTGGGCGAGAGCGAAGGTTGAGCGATTGTATCTGAGACTTATTGCTTCAGCGCAGTTACCAGGAAAGTAACGCGCATGAAACTGGGGAAAATTCGGAAATATCTATTTCCCCCTCATTAATAACAAATTAATCTGTCCCAATACTCTCCATATATTAGACTGTCCCGATTCTCTCCTTTCATCTCCAGGCCGGTTGCGGCATGGGCGACAGCTGCCGCGTGTCGGCCTTGCGCCTGGCGGCATGGGCCTTTTTCAGGGCCAGCGCTGCCGTATTATTTTCACAGAAGGAACGGGGTTCATAGGTATTGCCTGCTGCCAGACGCACTTCCTCTTTCTTCAGGCGACTGGATACATACCGGCCGAAAAGCGGGGCAACCAGGCGCGTCTTCCAGCCGAATTCGGCGTAAATATCCGCAAGAAGCCTTCCCGCCCTTTCCTGGAGCCGCGGATTCAGGTGATAATAGTTCTTCATGGCCCAGACGGCGCCGGCATAGGTGGAACGCAGCGGTGCGGCCTCCCAGGCGAGACGGTTCCGAACTCGTTGGGAATGGAGCTTGTGCATCTGCCAACCGTTCAGGAGAACACGGATCAGGCGGAGCAGACTGGGGCCGTTGGCCTCAAAGTCCCGTCGGAATGCATCAAGCAGGTAGGTCTCTTCCTCCCCGCTTTCAATATATGGATGACGATAGTTGAAGCGATACTGGCCATGGGCATCGGCAAAGGGGAATTGGGATTCCGGAAGCAGATTCCCCTCCCTCTTGTGCTTTTCATAGAGGGGTGTACCGGGATTCGGAGTATACAGCATGAACTGGTGAAAGACCGTATCGTGGCGGACGGCATACTCGATGGTCGCCCCCATTTCTTCCGGACGGTGATCTTCAAGGCCAAGGATGGATGAGCCCAACACCCGGATGCCGTTTGCCTGCAGATGCTGCACAAGGCCGAGCGTATCGACACCCTTGAGCTTATCGTAGGCGCTCTCCTCTCCCTCAAGGCCCATCCAGACAAAACCGATTCCCAACCTCATCAACTGATCCATGGTGTAGGATTTCAGAACCCTTGCCGAACTGAATACGGACAGCGCCCAACTCTTTCCACTGGCCTCCATCAGTTCAAGGAGCCGAAGCGCCCTTTTCCTGTGCAGGAGGAAATTCTCGTCGAGGACAAAGAAGGAACGCACCTTTAGCGTTCTTTCGATCTCGCACATGACGCTAAAGAGTTCATCGCCCGTTTCATAGAAATTGATAAATTGCCCTTTACCACCGAACAGGGCGGATGTCGAGCAGAAGTTACACCCCAGAGGACAACCGACAGAGGGAATCAGTATCGCCGCCGTCCGGTCGGGACTGTCGCCAAGATCTACGCCCATGATTCTGGAGCCGAAACCCGAAAGGGCCATGGGGTGCTTTATCGGTGCCTGGTCATCCTGGCCGAGGTATCGTTGAAACCAGCGGATACCCTCACCGCGGACGATGAGGTCCGCATCGATCAGCTGATCGAGCCCCTCTTTGTTGGCGACGTGTCCTCCGACGACAATCGTTGCCCCTGGCTGATACCGGCGGATCAGCTCACACATCTTTGCCACTTTACCGACATTGGCAATAATCCCGCTGATGCCGATTACATTGTAGCTCTGTTGGCGGATTTCTTCCCGGAAGCGCTCCAGGGTGGGGAAATCCAGGAGAGTGCAGGGGGCATCGATATTGGCCTGAATCATCATCAGCCCGAAGGAGCGGTGAAACATACGGAGGGAGAACCCCCCCTGGAGGCGGGTGACCTGATTCTGGTACAGTTCCATCGGGTTGATTTTACGACTTCCATACTCATCGTCCTGGCTGTAAGGACCGAAGACACTTGACAGAAGGACACGGGCCCTGGTAGCCAGAGGATGGAGAGGGTGACTTACGGGTGGTGGGTGCTGCATGACTTTCTCCTTTGGGGGTTGAACAGCATTGTTTCATTCATTGTATAGAAACGCACCGTAAATAGGGAGACATAACTTGCCGTTTTACAATACTTTTACAATACTCAAAATGCCGGATGTGGGGGGCATTTCCCCCTCCCGCCGCCCGGCAAAAAGCTTGTAGCAGCGGGCCTTCACCCTTTCCGGCCGACGGTCCGGCCACCATAAGCGCTCATAGCGATGGACAATCGCCCCGGCTTATCGTAATATCTGGCCGTACCGCAGAGAAAGGAGCATACCATGCACTACCGAATCCGTTTTGCAGCGATCCTGCTGCTGTTGCTTGCGGCATCAACGTCGTTTGCCGCCACCCGTGACGAGGCTGCGTCGGCAGTGACTGCCCGTTACCGGATCACGACCCCTGCATTCCTCGGCGGTTTCAGCGAGATAGGCAGCGTGCTGACACCGCGCCGGGAGGGATTTCGGGCGAATCGACCCAACAAGGCGTTCAAGCCGAACGTGGTGAGGAGCCGCCAGCTTGCCGTGGCCGGCGGCGGGGACCTGCCCCTCGGCGGCGTCCGCGACGGCGCCCTGAAGCCCGGCGAGCGGCTCCACCTGTACGGCGTCCGCACCGGCAACGACTACGTGCAGCTCGACCTGTATACCGTCGCCACCTATGTGGTGCCCGGCAGCGGCACGCGGGGCCCGACGCCGCTGCAGGCCTCCGTCCGTTTCCAGTATGACGGCGGGCTGGCAGGGGTGACCACGCAGCTGATTTTGGACGACATCGGCGAGTGGCTGGCCGCAGAAGGGGAGCCGCGCCCGGCTGCCGTGGACAGCCTCCCCACCGCTGACCAGAGGCCCGCTGCCGTTCCCGCCGAGCCGCGCGCCGCCGGCAGGGCGACCAGCACGATCCGGCTCGGTCAGACGCGGGAGGAGGTGACCGCGATCCTTGGCCCCCCCGAGAAACAGATCCTGCTGGGCGCAAAGACGATATTCGTCTATCGTGACGTGAAGGTGGTGTTTATGGACGGGAAGGTCGCCGACGCCGAGTAGCGGCGGTTCTG
>JBGPID010000227.1:0-5288 GCA_041484725.1 Geobacteraceae bacterium
AAGAAGCTCTTCAGGGCGCGAACCTCCTCCACGTCCCCTTGCCGGGTGCTCGTGGCATGGCATTCCACCAGGTCAACCGCATCCGGCCCATACGGTATCCCCCGGAATGAGGCGCGGATGGCGATCTCCTGGGTGGCGCTGTTGGACTCGACCATGCCCAGATTGTTGTTGCTGGCGCCCATGCCGGTGATTACCGAGTGAATGCGCGCACCCCTTGCTAAGGCCAGGCTTTCCCGCTCGATGACGATCATCCCCCCGCCTTCGCCTAAGACCATCCCGTCTCTTTCGGCATCGAAGGGACGGGAGGTCTCGTGAGGCGGCCTCTCCCGTCCCGACAGGCCGAAGAGTGCACCCACGGCAGCGAATTCCAGAAAATGGAGGTGGGTGAGATCCTCTTCACCCCCGCCGACGATGGCAGCATCGATGATGTTGTTGCGGATCATCTGGATGGCGCTGAAAAGTGCGACCAGCGAGGTCGAGCAGGCCGCGGAGACGGCATAGCTGGGCCCCATGAATCCGTACCGGTTGCAGATGAAGCCGGCCGCCGCGCAGTTGATTCTCCCCAGGAGCGTGGTGTCATCCGGGGCCATCCGTCCGGACTTCACCTCTCGAACGATGGCGCTCTCCTGGTCCGGGGTGAGGTTAACGGCCCTTTTGACGGCGGCGAGGATGTCGTGAACGTAAGCCCTGATGATGATATTGGTAAGGGTCCCCGCCGCCTCTCCCGAGTTCTGGGAGATGATGACGCCGATCCGCTCGGGGGGGATCTCCGACTCCAGGATGCCGGATTCCCGGATAGCCTTCTCAGCCAGCCACATGGTGTTCTTTGTGGCGGAAGTCATGGTCCGGAAATCCTGGGGGGGAATCCCGAGTTCATTGCGGGAGACATGGAAGTCGAGGAAGGCGCCCACCTCGCAGTAGGTCTTGTCCGAAACGAGCGGCCGGGGGTCATAAAAGGCGTCGTGATCCCACCGGGAAGGCGGAACCAGGGTAATCCCGCTCTTCATGGCCAGGCTTGCGGCCCAGATCTCTTCCGGACTCTTCCCCAGGGCATTGAGAATGCTCATCCCGGTGATGGCGATCCTTTCCTGGGCGTTATTGCGGGGAGCGGCCCGCGTCACTCCGTGGCCGACTCCGGTGGATGGCGTTTCCAGGTAAGGCGCAAGGGGTGATGTTTCCGCGCTATCCCCGAGCTCCCCCACTATGGGCCGATGCAAAAGGAGTGGACCTTCGGCCAGCTCGCGGTGAAAGGATTGCAGCTTTCCGACCTCATGGATGAAACCGGCGCAGGCCCCGCTCATGAATTGCCCGCGTTCCAGGCAGTCCTGCTCATCCAGAGACGCCTCGCATAACCTGTCCTTCCCCCTGGCAGCGGCAAAGAGGCTCCCCGCGGCCATCTTCTCCATTTTCGCGCGGAACGAGGCCTCGTCCTGGTGGCCTGCCGCAAACTCCCTCTCCAGGGACAATATGGCTTCCACTCGCGGGGTCCTCAGGGAGCGCACCCGAAGTCCGGTGTCCTGGCCCGAAACGACCGTTCCCCCCGGCGGTGATTCCAGAATCAGCCGCTGATAGAGCTCCGTAAGCGCGCCCGTTTCAACGATCTCCCGGGTGGCCAGATAGGCGGTGCCCATCTGGATGGCGTCCGCGCCGAGCATGGCGGCCATGGCCGCGGTCTCCCGATTATAAATTCCCCCCGCAAGGATAACGCGACAGTTCCGGAACAGGGACGGCGTGCGCCGTTTCAGGTCCAGCGCCATTTGGCTAAGGGTGAGCATGCTATGCTGGCTGACATGGCCGCCCGCCTCATACCCCTCGCAGATCACGTATCTCACCCCCGCTTCCAGGGCGAGCCGCAACAGCGCCTCATCAGGCGCGATATAAATGACCTCAATGCCGCATTCCATCAACTCTCTCAAGGGGGAGAGATCGCCACCCGCGATCACGACAAATCGGGGCCTGTTTTTCTTTATCCAGAACAGATGCGTTTCTCTGAAAGGGTTTTCCGCCAGAGAGACGACATTCACCGCATATGGGCGCCCCACCATGACGTCCGGCAGGCATCCCAGCCTCCGGTCAAGGGTCTCCGCGTCCATCAGGCCAAGGGCGATGGTGGGCAATCCACCGGCATCGGCAACCCTTGAGGCAAACTCCGGGACATCGGTTATCCAGGACATGGCGCCCTGGATAAAGGGGTAGAGGGTTCCCATCTCCCCGGCTGCAGGGCTCTCCAGAAACCAATCCTTTTTTGCCCCGGCCATGTGGCATGCGTTGCGAATCGCGTCCATGAAGGCCTTCACGGCCTCTTCGGTTCTTGCCCCGAAACGCTCGACGAACGACGCGGCAAAAGCGGCTTCCACCCCCAGAGGGATGACCTCGTCCTGACCGAAACGGCTCTCCAGGGGGTGGATGGAGCCGGCATCCACCCGGCTTGCGAAGGAGCGGCGGCTTTCCTCATTGATCTCCACTGCGTAGAGCGAGTCCTCGAACGTCTTGATCTCCTTGAACGCGAGCGAGTTTCCCTTGTTGAAAAGACGACAGGGAACCTGCAGGTCGAGGCCGACCAGCTCGCTGGAATCGAGGCGGAGCCTGGCGAGCCGCTGGCGTTGAACATCATCGATGGCAACAAGATCCGTCAGCCAGTGGACGCTCTCGAACACGATCCCGGCCGCCCCGGTCGCCAGGAATGCCGCTGCTGCTTCAGGGGTAAAGACACCCCCCCAGATGAGGATGTCGAGAGGCCTTGAGGGTGTGGGGAGCATTTCCTTGACCATCGCGTAGAGCGCCATGGTCGTCTCTCCGCTCACGAACCCGGAGGCCTCGCATCCTTTCAGAACGATCCGTCCGATGCCCGGGCAATCCCTGATAATTCCGGTCAGGAGATTCAAGTCACCGGTGATCGGGAAAAGGCGGTGGGTTTCCGACAATTCCCTCAATCTCTGCAGAAAGATGGAAGGATCTCCCTGAAAAGAGTGGGGAAGGCACTCTACCCAGATATCCCGGACCCCGGTTTCCTTCAACAACTGCCCCAGAGATGGGTCAAACAAGACAGGGACGGAAATCCTGATATCCCTGACCTGGCCGGCAGGGTCGGCCTTGCACAGGAAAGAACGTAACCCGTCCACCCCCATCATGGAAAAATCGAAGACGGCCCTGCTCCCAGTTCGCTGGGCCATTTGCATCACCGCGCGAGTGACCTCCTCGGGACGCCAGACGAAACCGATGATGGAAACCCGATGTTCAGTTGCTATGTCAGACCTCTGCTGCAATGCCATATGTTTTCCTTTTAATAACAATTCACCGGTTGAATCAATCACCCAGCTATCTGGGTGATCGTCAACGCTGCAAAGAGAGGTACCATGCCGTGGCATCACTCCCGATTCCTAACCGGGCAAGCTGGCGAAGATCCGTTTCCAGAACGTCGGGCGTGCCATACTCCAGTATGCGGTATTGGGGATCAGTCCAGACACGCGCCGTCCGCCCCCAGACCTTCGTTTCCGGCGGCAGGGTGAGGCGAATGCGGTGGATCAGGTTGATGCCCGCCAGCGCCGCTGCTTCTACCACCATATCGGTGCAGTTGTTGCTCCTCACGCCAAACTGGTCGTACTTCCGCTGCATCACGTGTTCTTTTATCAATTGATGCCGTTGCCGGGTAATCGGCATTCGCCAGACAAACGAGGGGGGGCGGTTGGGCTTGCCGATCTGGAACTGGCCATCGGACCTCGTCTGCCACAGGTACGCGATGGGATCGGGTTCCCCATCCCTGATTCCCTGAAACACGCCGTCATGGTAACGCGCCTTGATTTCCCCCAAGTCACCGGTGTGGCCGCATTCCAGACGATTCCCGGGACTTTCCAGGATGATCCAGCTATGCGCCCACGGCCGCTGCCAGATTGAGAAGAGAAGCGACTTAGTACTGCTGTAGTCCCAATTGGCGGCATCGTTCAGGAGATAGAGGTAATAGCCCTCGTCCCCCACGGGCGTTCCGGTGGCGGGATCCAGATCGGCATCGGCGGTAAAACGGCACACGATCGAGACGGGCTGGACCTGCCAGCCATCCGGTTGCAGCGGAGCATAGAGCCTGGGCGTTTGGCGGGCACATGCGAGCGCAATCCCCGCCAGCCATCTGATCACCGCGAGGAGAGGCGTTTGATATACCCGTTCGGTTGTTTTTCTGGTCATAGGGACTTTCTGAATATTCGATATTTCTTATATCTTTTTGCGTCCGCTTCCTCTACCAAAGAGTTGATCGACTCGTTGTCCTCCAGGGTCCAGCCCATCTCCAGATACTCATATTTCTTTTGTTTCCTCGCGATCTCATAAATATGGTGAAAGGCAAGCATGGGGATTCCCAATTGCCGGTACTCCTCCTTGACCCCTAACATCAAGCACCTCAGCCCCCTGATCTTGCGCCGATAAATGAGGAACTTCAGCACACCCGTGAGACCAATACTCCCGTTGAGACGCTTGAGCAACGGGTTCATGTCGGGAAAAATCACGCAAACCGCCGCGGGTTTATCCTCATAATAGATGAAAAAAGCCAGGTCCGGATCCGTGAATTCCATTACGTTCTTTTGAATGTCCTTCATCTCGTTTTCGCTTAAGGGGACGAAGCCCCAGTTACCGGACCAGGAGTCATTGTATATCTCCCTGATCAGTGCAAACTCGGCATCCTCTTCTTTTGGACGAAAGAGCCTGATGTGGACCCCCTTTTTTTTGGCTATCTTTTCAGCAAGGCGATCCATCCACTCGGGAAGCCGGTATTCGCCGTCTATCAGGAAAGCCAGCAGGTCCTTTTCTTTACTGAAGCCGCACGATTCGACCAGCCTCTGGTAGTACGGCGGGGTGTAGGCCATCATCAAGGCAGGCGGATAATTGAATCCCTCAATAAGCAAGCCCACCTCGTAATTGGTGGACGGGCTGAGCGGACCTCTCATGAAGGTCATCCCTTTCCGGCGAACCCACGTCTCCACGGAAGAAAAGAGGGCTGCCGCGGCCTCCGGATCGTCGGCACATTCAAAGAATCCCCAGATACCCATCTTTTCGTTGTGGAACTCGTTATAATGGTTATCTATGACCCCCGCGATCCTTCCCACCGTCTCCGAACCGCGCCGGGCGAGAAAGAGAACACGCTCGGAAAACTCCCAAAAAGGGTGCCTGTGAGGGTCCAGCATCCGGCGAACCTCTTTCTTGAGAGGAGGAACCCAGCTGGGGTACCCGGCATAGATCCTCCATGGCAGATCAATGAACTCCTTTAATTGCGAACCCTTTTCCACGGCAACTATCTCTAC
>JBGPID010000228.1:0-5287 GCA_041484725.1 Geobacteraceae bacterium
CGATCATTCTCGATGGTTTGAGAAAACTGGAATACCGGGGCTATGATTCCGCCGGGATATGCACTATGACCGCGGGAAAGGCCGAAATCAGACGCAGCCAGGGGAAGCTCTTCAAGCTGGAGCAGTTGATCTCCTCCCAGCCGCTCAAGGGGCGGATCGGCATCGGCCACACCCGTTGGGCCACCCATGGCCGCCCTTCCGAAAACAACGCCCACCCGCACAAGGCCGGGACCGTAACCGTCGTGCATAACGGAATCATTGAAAATTATCTGGAGCTGAAGGAACGGCTCAAAGGGCTGGGATGCGTATTCAGGAGTGAGACCGATACCGAGGTGATCTCTCACCTGATCGATGAAAAGCTGCAAGAGACCGGTGAATTCGAAAAGGGGGTACGCCTCGCCCTCCAGGAATTGCGCGGGTCCTATGCCCTCTGCATCCTCTGCGAGAAAGAGCCGGATATCCTGATAGCGGCCAAGCACGGCTCGCCGCTGGTGGTGGGATTGGGGGAAGGGGAGTTCTTCGTGGCATCGGACATTCCCCCCATCCTCTCCCATACCCGCTCGATGGTCTTTCTGGAAGATGGGGAAATGGCCGTATTCCACGATCATAATTTTGCCTTTTCCACTGTCAGCGGCACGCCGCTCACGAAAAAGCCCCGCCAAATCGACTGGTCGCCGATGATGGCCGAAAAGGGGGGGTACAAACACTTCATGCTCAAGGAGATCTTCGAGCAGCCGCGCGCCATCCAGGACACCCTGGCCGGTCGGCTCATGGAGGAAAAAGGGGACGTATGCCTGGAGGACCTGAGGCTCAGCGCTGCCGAGCTTGCCCATGTCAAGAGAATCTATCTCATTGCCTGCGGCACTTCCTGGCATGCGGCGCTGGTCGGCAAGTTCTACATCGAGGGTCACTGCAGGCTCCCTGTCGAGGTGGACATCGCCTCGGAGTTCCGCTACCGCAATCCGGTGGTAGACGACAAGACCCTGCTCATCGTCATTTCCCAGTCGGGCGAGACTGCCGATACCCTGGCAGCCATGCGCGAGGGGAGGGCCCGGGGGGCAAAAATCATCGCCATCTGCAATGTGGTTGACTCTTCCATCGCCCGTGAGGCCAACGGCATTATCTACACCCACGCCGGGCCGGAGATCGGGGTTGCCTCCACCAAGGCGTTCGTTACCCAGCTGGTGGCCCTCTATCTCTTTACCATCAGGCTGGGACGGGCCATAGGCGCCATCGATAAGGGTGAGGGACAAAAAATGATCGCCTCGCTCGTGCGAGTACCGGCGCTTTTGGAAAAGGCGCTGGAAATGGACCCCCTGGTGGAGAAGGTCGCCCGCAGATACATGAATGCCCGGGATTTTCTCTATCTTGGACGCGGCATCAATTACCCCATCGCCCTCGAAGGGGCCCTCAAGCTGAAGGAGATATCCTACATCCATGCCGAGGGGTATCCGGCCGGCGAGATGAAGCATGGCCCCATCGCCCTCATCGACGAGAATATGCCGGTGGTCGTCCTCGCGCCGAAAAACGCCACCTACGAGAAAGTGGTCTCCAACATGGAGGAGGTAATCGCCCGCGAAGGTAAAGTCATCGCGGTTATCTCCGCCGGCGATGAAGAGCTGAAGGCGAAGGCGGAGGTCACCCTTGAGATCCCGGAGGATGGCGACGACATGACCCCCATCCTCCTGGCGGTGCCGATGCAGCTCCTTGCCTACCACGTGGCGGTGCTGAAGGGGACCGATGTGGATCAGCCGCGCAACCTGGCGAAGAGCGTGACGGTGGAGTAGATATCTCTACCGCGGATCGTTCCAATGAACTTGAAAAATAATGTTGTCAACTGAAAAGGTCACCTTTCTCAAGGCGACCTTTTGTTTTATGAACTTCAAGTTGTCGGGTTATGACGTAACATGTTACCTGTAAAGCGGCTTCGAGTAATTTACATCTGCTGGAGGAACTGGTGCTGAGCCCAGCTTACAAATCGGCTCCCATACTGCTCTTGTCAGCCTGACGTTGACTGGCGGTTTTTCTGTCTGCGCAGGGAGTGACAGAGAATCAGCATGGAAAAGACATCTCTCCCGGCATACCTGCAGCGATCGTCCCCAAAATTCCAGGTTCTACAGATTTTTATCAGGGTTTGGAAAGCAACCCGGTATAATCTAAATAGTTCTTGAAATTTATTTTAGTGTGCCTTATTATCCACCTGTATAACAATATAGTTTCAATTTAGTATGCAGAGTATGCATAAACTTTAATTGTTGATACATGAAAAACTAAACCATTTGCTAGATCGTAACGGAAAGCCTGCTGGACCTCACTGACTAATCGACTTCAGGCGATGGTAAAATAGCACACCATTGCCTCAAGTGCCTCATAACGAGCGAAGTCAGGCTTGAGTTTGAACCAGCTTCAAATAATGATATACGATTAACAGTGATAGGCCCAGATTCAAGGAGGGCAAAATCCGACAGCAATCGAAGGCCAGCCGCAGCGCCGGGCTCCCGGATGACCGGAGAAGAGAAAGCTGCCAAGGTGACGAGGAGAATGACGATTGGACCGCTCATTACATCCCTGTGCTGGGGTACATGATTGTTTGTCCCGTAGGATGTCAATTATGAAGGTTGCATCCCTTCGTATTTCAGGAGTTTTTGTCGGGTTCTTGCTTTCCCTTGCCGTAGCTTTGGCTGGAGCGCCGACCCCGTGTTCATCCAGTTCTATCCCTTCCCCGCTGAGACTGCGCGGCCACGTTCCCAGCAAGGCCCTGGCCGCCGCAAAGTCGCTGGGGGGATTGGCATCCGACACTCAAATCACAATGACCTTTGTTCTGCCGCTGCGCAACCAGGAAGAACTTCAGAATCTGCTGAATCGTATCTACGATCCGACTGATCTGCTCTATGGCCACTACCTCACTCCCGGGGAGTTCACTGAACGGTTCGCTCCCGATCAGGAAGATTACGATGCACTGGTTGCCTATGCGAAGAGCCTGGGACTGACGGTCATCGGGACTCATCCCAATCGCACCCTGCTGGATGTATCGGCTCCGGCAATTGTTACCGAAGCGGCTTTCAACCTCCACCTCCAGCAGTATCAGACGCAAGAAGGCCGGAAGTTCCATGCTCCCGACAACGACCCTGAAGTTCCCGACTTCATTGCCTCCCGCATTACCGGCATAATTGGACTGGACAACTACAACGTACGGCATGCGCACAACCGGTTCACACCGGCAGCGGAGAGTGCTCGAATCTCACCGGACGCAAGCGGATCGAGCCCTGGCGGCATGACCCCCAGCGACATCCTGACGGCCTACGAGCTCCAGGGAGTAGCACAGACCGGGGCTGGCCAGACCATTGCCCTGTTCGAGCTTGACGGCTATCACGCGAGCGATGTGGCGTACTATGCGAGTTATTATGGGCTGCCGTCCGTTTCGCTGCAGAACGTTCTGATCGACGGATTCTCCGGCGCGGCCGGAAGCGGGGCGGATGAGGTAACGCTCGACATCGAACTTCTGATGGCAATGGCACCGGGAGTGAACAAGATTATCGTCTACGAAGGGACTAACACGGATAAAGGGGTTATTGACACATACAACAGAATTGCTACGGACAACCTCGCCAAGCAGATCAGCACGTCCTGGGGTTTAAGCGAAGATCAGTCGAGTTCCACAGTTATCAACAGCGAAAACACCATTTTCCGGCAGATGGCGGCGCAGGGTCAGTCAATCTATGCGGCCTCCGGCGACAGTGGAGCCTATGACAACGGATCGACTCTCAGCGTTGATGATCCTGCTTCCCAGCCCTTCATGGTCGGCGTGGGCGGGACGCGGCTCTTTGTCAATACAGACATGACCTACAATCACGAATCGAGCTGGAACGATGACAATACCGTGAATGGAGGGGCCGGCGGAGGCGGCGTCAGTTCTCACTGGAGCATCCCTGTCTGGCAGCAGGGGGTAGCATCCGCAGTGTCATCGACCAAGCGTAATGTGCCGGATGTTGCACTCAACGCAGACTACCAGAACTCCGGTTATTCGATCTACTTCCAGGGGAGCTGGGGGGCTTATGGAGGTACCAGTTGTGCCGCTCCCCTCTGGGCGGCATTCACTGCGCGCGTCAACCAGCAGCGTGCTGCCGGCGGATATCCACCCCTCGGGTTTTTGCCAACCCTGCGATCTACCAGATCGCGGCCGGGGCAAGGTATGGGGCTGATTTCCATGACATCGCGGACGGCAGCACGAACCTCTACTATACGGCTGTAACTGGCTATGACAACGCCACCGGATGGGGCTCATTCAACGGAGCCAATCTGCTGGCCGACCTGGCACCCAAGAAGGTCCCCGGCGCGCCAACCATCGGGACCGCCAAGCCAGGGAATGCCCAGGCCCAGGTGGCGTTCACCGCTCCCGCCGCCAACGGCGGCAGCCCGATCACGCTCTATACGGCAACGTCGAACCCCGACGGCATCTCGGCTACCGGCGTGGCAAGCCCTATAACGGTGCCTGGACTGACCAACGGTACCAGCTACACCTTTACCGTGACGGCTACCAACAGCACGGGCACCAGTTTACCCTCCTCTGCCTCCAACATTATAACGCCAGAGCCGCCTATTATTATCAACAATGGCAGCCCCTATACCAAAAAAACCGCCTTAAGTCTGGCTCTCACCTACCTTGGAGCCACTTCCATGCAGTTCACTACCAACGGAACGACCTGGAGCGCGTGGGGGGCCTATGCCGCAAAAAGGAGCCTGAGACTCCCGCCCGGCAATGGCCTTAAAACCGTGTCTGTTCGCTTCAGGGACAGCAAGCTGGTAATCTCCGATATCTACTCGGCCACGATTACACTCGATACCAAGGCCCCAGTGAAAGTGACCTTTGCTATTGATTCTGCATTCCAGCTCAGCTGGGGTTTCAGCGATTCGACCAGCGGCATAGCAAACTACGTCCTGGTCAGAGGCACTGCCACCTATCCGGCATGCAGCACTGCCTCCTCAGCGTTAATCTATAACGGCCCCCTAACCTATTTCGACGACAACAGTAATACAAAGTCCGGCACTACCTATCGCTACCGTCTCTGCGCCGTGGACAACGCCGGCAACATTTCGAAAGGGGCAACGGCAAGCAGAAAGAAACCTTGACGGCACTGATTCATACTAACTCAACTTTCGCAGTTAAAATAAATGTGTAACATGCTGTAATTATAAGTAGTATAGCGTCGCAAACTGGGTTAAAATGGCTTTGTTCCCCAACAAATCCACTAACACAGAAAGACGACGCTATGGACCAGATTGTAGC
>JBGPID010000229.1:0-5278 GCA_041484725.1 Geobacteraceae bacterium
CTCCTGAAGGCGATTCTCGACGAGGGGTTGGAGGAGAGGGAGTTCATCGACGCCAAGGTTCACAACCTCGATGAGCTGAAGAATAGTCTGGCATCACTCTCCCTCGACGAGCTCGCCACGGCCGCCGGCGTTACAGCGGCTGAACTGCGCGAGGCCGCCCGCCTCCTCGGCAACAGGAAGAGCATCGCCATCATCTTCGGCGCCGACCTGATGCGGAGCGTCTGCTGCCGGGAAGCCATGAACGCCCTGGTCAACCTGGCCCTCCTCACCGGCAGCCTCGGCAAGGAAGCGGGGGGGCTCTTCCCCATTGACGGGAAAAACAACAGCCAGGGGCTTCTCGACATGGGAGTCAACCCCGACCCCCTCTCCGCTCACCGGGGAGCCGTGGGTAAAGGGAGGGATCTCTGGCAGATCATCGAGGGGATCGAACAGGGAAGCATCAAGGCCCTCTATCTGGCGGGAAGCGATCTCCTCTCCTTTCCCGGTAACAACAGAATCAGCAAGGCCCTGGCGCGGCTCGATTTCCTCCTCGTCCAGGATATCTTCCCCACCGGGACTGCCGGGCTCGCCCATGTGCTCTTCCCGGCAGCCGCAGCGGCCGAGAAGAGCGGCACCTTCACCACCATCGACAACCGGGTCCAGAGCCTCGGCCGGGCCGTTGATCCGCCGGGGGACGCCCGGGAGGACTGGGACATCCTGGCCGAGCTCCACAGCCGCCTCGCCTTTACCAGGCATGCAGGCTCGACCGAAGAACTCCTCGCCGAGATCAGGGAAGTTACTCCCCTCTACAGCGACGCCGGCGCATCAAGGGAAGAACGCCGCTCTCCGGTTGTCAAGGAACAGTACCGGCTCCGCGCCGAAGGTTACAGATTCGCGCCGGTTGCGCAGCCGCTTGCGCCCGCGGCGGCAGGGGAGGGCTTTCACCTCCTGGCCGGACCGATCCTCTTCCACAGCGGCGCCACCACCACCTGGTCAACGAACAACCTGACCGTCGCACCGGAGGGATACGTCGAAATATTCACCGCCGACGCCGTCCGGCTCGGAATCGCCGACGGGGCTACAGTCAAGGTCACCTCCGCGGCAGGGAGCATATCCGGCAAGGCACGGGTTACGGGCAGGCTTCAGCCCGGCCTCCTCTTCGCGCCCTATCATTTCCGCGACCTGAATGTCAACTCCCTCCTGGAGGGGAGCGCCAATCTGGTAACCGTTAAGGTGGAGAAGGGGTAGTCCGCCTGCCGGGACCCTAACACCTGACCGTATTCCTGTCTCCCTTCAATATTCCTTGAGGTTGCTGAACTCGCCCCAGGCGAGGTAACTCTTCGGCGACTCGACAAAGGAGTATATGTTCTCGACAATGTTCAGTTGCTTCCGCTCCTCATCCGCGATCATGAGAAGAATCGCGCGGGTTTCCGCGTCCTGCGCCTTCCCGGCCAGCTCTTCGTAGAACCTGACATCCTCCTCCTCTTTCCTCACCGCGTGCCGGTATGCGTCGGGGTCGTCTTTCAGTTCCGAGATGAGGTCACGTTTTGCCAGAAGGGGTTTGAATACGCACGACGCCTCCTGCAAAGCCTTGAACTGGGCCTTTTGCGGATCGATGCTCTCTTTCATCCTGACCAGGGTATCGAGATGTTCCTGCTCGGCTGCGGCCAGCATCGCGAAGAGATTTTTCAACTCGGGAACCGTCGCCACCTCCTCCAGTTTTCCGTAGTATGCCCTGGCCTCTTCTTCCATCTTGATTGCACAATCGAATATATTCATAACCATCTCCTCTCAAATCCGTAGCTCACGTCATGAACCGGAGTTCTTCCTGTGTTAATTATATCACAAGTAGTCAGGTTGATCCCTATTGAATGGAAACCGCACCGCTCCGGATATTGCGGAGTGGTGGAGCAAGCGCGTGCGTGGAAATGAAGAAATCGCGGCGGCCTTAAGTATCATATTGATTTCAGGCTTATCTTTAGTTAACATATCAATTGATTGCGTAATAACGCGCATTAATCGGAATGGCAGATAGCCAGGAAAAAAGATAAGGGAGATTACAAATGTTGATACCGGTAATTTATTTTGATAACTTTCCAGGAAAGGTCGACTCGGAGGACCTGGACGAGATGATAAGAAGGCGTCTGATCATGGCATTCCGCCGCTCGGACGAATGGGTCAGGGTAGGTAACTGCCGTTCCAGGGGGGCCGGAGGGACGTATAAGGGCCCCGACAGAAGGGGGAAATAAATTTCGCCATCTCGGCCTCTTACCTTTGCCCTGGAGATTCTGCAGCATGAAAAGTACTTTTGCAACCGCAGCAAAAAAACTTCATCAGGAACTTGTCGAAATAAGGAGACACCTGCACGCCCATCCCGAACCGGGCGCCAATCAGCCGGAGAGTGCCGCGTATCTGGCCGGACTGTTTTCAGGCATGGATGTCAAGGTTAAGTGCGGGGCAAACCATATAGGGCTGGTTGTCGATATTCATGGTAAATATCCGGGTCCGACAATTGCCTTGAGGGCTGACATGGATGCCCTTTTTATGCAGGAAACCGATTCCAGGGAGCATCTGCCGAATATTTTCGGTTTCAGCTCCAAGAAGGGAAACTCCATGCATGGTTGCGGGCATGACGCACATTCGGCAATACTTTTCGGCGCCGGAAAGCTTATCTATGAAAACCGGGAAAAACTGAAAGGGAATGTGCGGTTGCTTTTCCAGCCTGGGGAAGAAGGTCACTTCGGGGGAAGACGCATGGTAGAAGCAGGTTATCTGGATGATGTGGATAAAGTCTTTGCCTTCCATTCTTACCCTCATCTGAAGGTCGGGCAGGTCGCGTATCGCAAGGGAGGGATCTGTGCTGCAATCGATGTTGTCAATGTAGTTGTAAAGGGTATTGGCGGACATGGCGCCCACCCGGAAAACTCATCCGACCAGATATTGGCGGTTGCAAGAATTATCAACGATTTGCAATCCGTAGTATCGCGCAGAATCAGCGCCCTGCATCAGGTAGTTATTTCCATCTGTCATATCAATGCAGGCAACAGGACAGCCTACTCCGTCATGCCTGCATCTGCTGAATTTGCCGGCAATATCAGGACATTTGACCGGGAAATCAGAAGAGAGGTCAAACAGATGTTCCATGATGTTTGTTACTCTTCCGTTAAGACAGTACACCCCGAATGCAAGGTGGAAATAAGTTATGAGGAGAAATATCCTGTTACATACAACGATCCTGCTGTTGTAGAGCGGCTGAATGGAATATTACCGGCATTTATCGCCGCGGAAAATCTTTTTACAGATTACAGACCTTTACTTGTATCAGAGGATTTTTCATATATGCTTGAACGGGTCCCTGGCGCAATGATGCTGCTTGGTGTTACTAATCCGGATAAAGATTTGGATAAGATCCCGTTCCTGCACAATCCCGATTTCGATATCGATGAAAATGCCTTATGGTTCGGCGCACAGGTTTTTTCGAATATCGTTTTCAGGGACTTGGAATAAACGGATATGCCAGGTTTTGCGCTCAGATTCGGGACAGATTTGTCGTTCCTGATTGAGCAAAACCGCAGGCATAGCAGGGCTACGTCGAGGATTTTGTGATTGAAGGGGCGGCAAAGATGGTCTGAATATGAGATGTAAAACGGTATATTTGTTTGTTCCGAGTCCCTTAACATCCCGGAATAATCGCGGCAAAACCGATATTCCCTACATTGCTGGAGAAACTAATGAACTATCTTGAACTTGGCAAGACCGGACTGATAATTTCCGAAGTGGGTTTCGGCGGCATACCGATCATCCGCCTCGACACCGATGCGGCCGTACGTGTGTTGCGCCGGGCCCATGAACAGGGGATAACCCTCTATGACACAGCCAACGCCTACCGTGACAGCGAAGAGAAGATCGGCCGGGCATTTCAGGGAATGCGTGACAAGGTGGTGATCGCCACCAAGACGATCCGCCGCGATACCGCCACAGCGTCCGAGCAGATCGATAACAGTCTGCGCATGCTGCGCAGCGATTACATCGATCTCTTCCAGTTGCACCAGATCGCACGGGAAGAGGAGTGGCAGGCGGTGACCGCCCCGGGCGGCGCCATGGAGGCCGCAGTCAAGGCAAAAGAGGCAGGCAAGGTGCGTCACATCGGTGTTACCTCGCACAGCCTGGAGATGGCCATAAAGCTGGTCCGGACCGGGCTGTTCAGCACTGTCCAGTTCCCTTTCAACCTTATCGAGACGGACCCTGCTGCTGAATTGTTTCCGGTGGCGCGGGAACTTGGCGTGGGTATCCTGGCGATGAAACCCTTTGCCGGCGGCGTTATCGACAATGGTGCAATTGCTTTCAAGTTTCTGCGCCAGTACCCTGACGCCATTCCGCTGCCGGGGTGTGATTCCGTCCAGTTCGTCGATGAAGTCGTCGGTTTCTACGGCCAGCCGAATCTCGTCACCGATCAGGACAACGCCCTCATGGATGAATACCGCACCCGGCTGGGGAAGGCCTTTTGCCGGCGCTGCGAGTATTGCCAGCCCTGCCCGAAAGAGGTGAAAATTACCATGGCCATGGGGTACCCGATATTCGTTTCGAGGATGGGTCCCAAGGTGGCGATGGAGTTCGCCCGCATACCGATGGAATCGGTAGCCCAATGCGAAGAGTGCGGCAAGTGCATCGAACTCTGTCCCTATGACCTGCCGATACCCGAAATCCTCAAGCGGAACTACGCCTCATACAGAAAACATCGGGAAGAAAACCCGGATTAGACGTTCGCAACAGAGATCTTTTCTTGTAAGTATCCGACAATATAGAGGGCGATATTGTTGTCGGATGATGCTGCCATGGCCAACTCAGGACGCATGGAACATCAAAAGGAAAGTGGAGAAAATTAATCCATCCCCTTGATCGTCTCGTACTCTTCTTCAGGGTTGCAGGCGCGCGGCCGATGGAGGTTGATGACGTCTTCGGAGGGGGAGAAGCGGAAGATCGGGTTTGAGAGGAACTGAAGAAAGAGTTTTGTCCCGTGTCGAGGGCTGATCCCTAATGCCTTTCCCAAAGTTGCAATCGTGACCCCGCTGAATCTCCCTTCATGGTGTTAAGCTCGGGATAAAAATCTAAATAGTGTCCATCCGGAAACTCCGGATGAGACACTATTAGTTTCCAATTTGGGAACGAGGGATTTTTCATCCTGGCAAGGAAATCGAGGGGTTGCGCGGAGGCGTACATCGGTACGCCGCACAAGCAAGCCCGAAGATTGACGCCGCTAGGGCGGAAAAGAACCGTTTCCGGATGGAAACTAAATAGA
>JBGPID010000230.1:0-5218 GCA_041484725.1 Geobacteraceae bacterium
GATATGCAAAACTAATCGGATAAACAAAAAGGGCCAGGCAGCAATGCCTGACCCCCTGTTTTTGTGTGGTGAGCCGCGTTGGGATCGAACCAACGACCACCTGATTAAAAGTCAGGTGCTCTACCGACTGAGCTAGCGGCTCGAAAAATCAAGTGTTAATACATAACCGATTTTTTCCGATCCGTCAACCTATTTTGCCACGGTTTTTTGATCCGAAACGTTATCTCCGTTTATGCGAACGGGTTTTTCAGCATGATGGTCTGATCGCGACGCGCACCTACCGAAACAATCACAATAGGGCAGCCTATCAGTTCTTCCAGACGCCTGACATATCTTTGCGCCTTCTCCGGCAGGTCGACGAAGCATCGGGCAGCACTCAAATCCGTTTTCCACCCCGGCATCTCCTCATAGACCGGCCGGCAGCTGCCGAAGACTTCCAGATTGGCCGGCAGTTCATCCAGTATCTTGCCGTCATACTCATAACCTGTGCATATCCTGATGGTGTCGAATGCATCGAGGACGTCCAGCTTGGTCAGCGCTACGCCGGTCAAGCCGTTGACCCGGACCGCATACTTGGCCACGATAGCGTCGAACCAGCCGCAGCGTCGCGGACGGCCGGTGGTGGAGCCGAACTCACCACCCACCTGGCGCAGCTTTTCACCGTCCTCGTCGTCCAGCTCGGTAGGAAACGGACCGCTCCCCACCCTGGTTATATAGGCCTTGGAGATGCCGATAATCTCGTGGATATCCCGGGGGCTCACGCCGGCGCCGGTGCAGGCGCCCCCCGCGCAGGTGGAAGAAGAGGTGACGTACGGGTAGGTGCCGTGATCAACGTCAAGGAGGGTCCCCTGGGCACCCTCGAACAGCAGTTTTCTCCCCTCCTTGATATCCCGGTAGAGGATCAGGGGGGTGTCGGCGACATACTTCCTGAGGATCTCGGCATAGCCGCAATACTGGTCGTATATCTCTTCGAAGGTAAAGGGTTTCTCCCCGAGCAGCTTTTCCAGGATGAAATTATTTTCTTCCAGGTACTCCCGAAGCTTGCGGGCAAACAGCTCCCGGTCGATGAGATCCATCAGTCGGATACCGCGCCTCCCGACCTTGTCTTCGTATGCGGGACCGATGCCGCGCCCGGTGGTGCCGATCTTTTTCTCTCCGGATTTGGCCTCGCGGGCGATGTCAATCCTTTTATGATACGGCATGATGATATGGAGAGATTCGGAGAGGAGCAGGCAACCGTCGTCTTCCAGTCGTCCTTTGCTCTTCAGATTGGTGATTTCCCTGATGAAGACCTCCGGATCGAGAACCACCCCGTTGCCGATTACGCACCGCTTGCCCGGATGGAGAATCCCGGAAGGGATGAGATGGAGGATGACCTTTTCATCTCCCACAACCAGGGTGTGCCCGGCATTGTTCCCCCCCTGATAACGGACCACGTCATCCGCGAACTCCGTCAAGATATCGACTATTTTCCCTTTACCTTCGTCACCCCACTGGGCGCCGACTACTACGACGTTCGACATGCCGTCTCCTTATTAATATCTGTTGCCAGCGGCTGGCAACTGGTGTCAATTTAAGCAGATTGAAAAGTAAAATCCTCCCTGCTCAGCTCTTTTTTCTTGATCTTCATCCCTTTGCCATCGGCAACCCGAACGATATAGACCTCATCGTCCGCACAATAATCCCCTCCTATCACCATCATGCGCAGGATATTCATCCGTCTCGCATAATCGAGTGAATGGTCGAAATCCCTGCGGATGATGTCCCGGGCAGTGGAAAATCCCCTCCGGCGCAGGCATTGGGCGATCTCCAGCACTTCCCTGCGGTCGTCCCGGAGATTGAAGAGAAGAAAATCCCGCGTCTTGCTGGCTTCCACGTCGGGGCGCCGCTCCAGGGCGGAGAGGAGCGCCAGGGTGTTGAAGGCAAACCCGGTGGCCGGGGCGGGAAAGCCGTATTTGGCGGTCAGGCCGTCATAACGCCCGCCGCTGCAGACCGGTTCGCCGAGACCGGCCACGAACCCTTCAAAGGTGACGCCGGTATGGTAATCTAGCCCGCGGATCTCCCCCAGGTCTACGGTCAGGTAGTCGCTGACACCGTATATGTCAAGGATATCGAGCACCTGGCCGATATTGTCGAGCGCCCTTTTGCCGCGGTCGTCCAAGGCCGCCTTTTCCGCTTCCGCCAATACCTCGCGTCCGCCGAAGAGCCTCGGTAAGGCGGCGATCGCTTCCTTTACGGTATCCGCCGCCTCTGTCTCCGCAAGGATTAACCTGACCGCGGATGACTCTTTCCTGGCGATCGCCTGCTGGAGGAGCCCCATTACCGGTGCGGAGAGCCCCGATACAGCCATGATACTGCGGAAAAAATCGATCTGGCCGATGTCGACCTTGAAATCGTCAAGCCCCAGCCCCTGCAGCACTTCAACGGCCATCGCCACCATTTCGGCATCCGCCTCGGGTGAGTCGAGACCGATCAGCTCAACGCCGGCCTGGAAGATCTCACGGCTTCTCCCTGACTGGAGTTCGGCGTGGCGCAGCACCCTGCCGGTGTAACAGAGCCGGTGGGGGAGTGGATAACCGCGCATCCTGGTGGCCACAATCCTTGCCACCTGCGGGGTTATATCCGGCGGAATGGCCAGGAGCCTGCCGGTATGGCGATCGTCGAAGCGAAAGCTCTTTTCCCTGAGCTCTTCACCCAAACCAAGGGCCATGACGTCGTGAAACTCAAGTGAAGGCGGGATGATCCGCCTGAACCCCCAGAGTTCAAAAACCCGTTTGATCTTTCTTTCGATATAACCGATCTTGTCGGCCTTCTCGGGAAGAAAATCGCTCACCCCCTTCGGCAGGGGGGCTTCTATGGGATCGGGATGAATCACGATGACACGGCTTTCTGATGGGTGAAGCGAAGCTTATTTCGCATGCGGACCCGTATGGGTCAAGCATCCGGACGACAGTTACAGGAAGCGGCTAAAATTCACAAAACACCTGAAATCCTAACAATATACGGCGGCAATGTCAACGATTAAATCCCTTGAAAATAGTGCCTCTCTCAGGTAATAATCGGTACCGATGCAGTTTTGTCCCGCAGATTGTCTTCTCCGGCCGTTAATGTATGGTAAACTTGTGCCATGATCCGCGGCGAAACGTCTGATGGGCAAGTTGAATAATGTTTGATTCCTCGATGGCTCGGCAAATCTTTAAGGATAGAGTGCCATTGCATGAATATTCCGAATGCGATAACCATGCTCCGGATAATTTTGGTTCCCTTTCTCGTCTATCTTCTGCTCCACGGGGAATACCGCGCCGCCATCTGGGTCTTGCTGGTAGCGGGATTGAGCGACGTGCTGGACGGCTTCATCGCCAGACGCTTTAACCTCTGCACTTATCTCGGATCAATACTTGACCCGCTCTCTGACAAATTACTGATAGTATCGTCCGTACTTGCCCTTGCCTGGCAAGGTCTCCTGCCGTTGTGGCTGACCGTTGTCATCGTCGTGCGTGATCTGATAATTGTCGGGGGCGCGACCGCATATTACCTGCGCGCCGGGCGAATAGAAATGGCCCCGAGCATCCCCAGCAAGGTGAACAGCTTTATCCAGGTGTGCCTTATCTTTCTGGTCCTGGGAACGGCTGCGGGAATGATGCAAACGGCCGGCTGGCTTCCGCTGCTGTTCGGCTGTGTGCTCTTTACCACGGTTTTTTCGGGGGTGCATTATGTTGTGGTTTGGGGGCAAAAGGCAAAGGGGCTTTCAGCCAGCCGCTAGCTGCCAGCGACAAGCTGCCGGCTTTACTTCCCGGCAAGTTTTTGCAGCCTTGCCATATCGAGAATGACGACCCGACTCCCGTCCACATCGAGCACCGCTTCTTCCTTCAGCTTTTTGAATGTGCGGGAGAGGGTTTCGCTGACCGTGCCGAGACTGGAGGCAAGTTCCCCTTTTTTCATCTCCAGGTCCAGGTAGGTCTTCCCCTGATAGGCGGTCGATTTTTTCGCCGACATTTCAATCAGGTAAGCTGCCAGACGGGCCGGCACCTCGGCAAAGGAGAGCTCTTCGATCTGACGGGCAAAGCGACGCAAAAGCAGGGAAAGAGAGATAATGAGATTGAGGGAGAAACGCGGATTCCGCTCCAGTAGTCCCATAAACGCCTCCCGCGGGAAAAATAGCGCAACGCCTCTTTCCAGTGCCCTGGCTTCGGCAGGATAGTTGCCGTCGCCGAAAAAGGCGGCCTCGGCAAAGGTCTCGCAGGGATGGACGAAATGGAGCACTTTTTCCTTGCCGTCGGGCGATACCTTGCAGAGCTTGACGCTTCCCGACGCCAACAGATAAAAGCCGGTGGCCGTATCACCCTCGTTAAAGAGGGTTTCGCCTTTGGCAAACGTCCGTTTTACGGCGATCGCCGCAACCTCTGCCAGATATTCCTCTTCCAGCCCGGAGAAGAGGAGCGATTTTTTCAGGATGGGCATGTTTTCCATTGGGTATCCTTTCACAGGGCTCGCGGTTTTTATTTATTCGCATCTTGTTTTGCGACCCGAAGATAGCACATCTTTCCCGGTCGGGACAAGACAAGATCCTTTAATTGGGCTCCAATTCCCCGGCGCCCACATTCAGGAATCATGCAGGAGACAACGCGATGGCTGACAAACATGACATAGTGATCGTCGGTTCCGGCTCCACCGCCTTTGCCGCGGCGCTGCGGGCGCAGTCGCTGGGGGCGCGGGTGCTGATGATCGAAAAGAGCGTGCTGGGAGGGACCTGTGTCAACTGGGGATGCATCCCGAGCAAAACATTGATCCATGCCGCCCTGTTCCGCCGGGAGGCCGGTTTGGGGGCGCGGCTGGGGATCGGATTGACCGAAGGGGGTATCGATTTTGCCGCTCTAAGTAAACATAAGGATAGTGTCGTGCAGCTGCTGCGCCAGGCCAGGTACCTGGACATCCTGCAGAATGTGCCGGGACTCAAGCTGGTAAAAGGGACCGGCCGCTTTATCGATTCCCGTACCATCGAGGTCGGTGGCAGACGCATCGTGGGCGAGCGGTTTCTCATTGCTACCGGCGGCTTCCCGCGTATCATCGATTTCCCCGGACTGGAAGAGATCGACTACCTCACCAGCCGCAGCGCCCTCCTTCTCGATACGCTCCCCCGCACCCTCATTGTCATCGGCGGCGGGGTGATCGCCATGGAACTGGGACAGATGTACCAGCGGCTGGGCAGCAAGGTCAC
>JBGPID010000231.1:0-5176 GCA_041484725.1 Geobacteraceae bacterium
GTGCCGTTCGGCACCGGCCGCTCCGTTTCCCGCACCCTGGTCGGAGATGCCGGGGAGGTCATGTTCTACCGGCCGGAGTGCTTTCGTATCCTCGGCTCCTGGTTGGAAATGTTGACAGACAGCCTGAATTCTAATTCCTCCTCCCTGCTGGCGAAAACCGCGGCTGTTTCCCCCCACCTGGCCGACTACCTGGAAATCACGGGATTTCCCGGCATATGGGAAAAACTGCGGAGAAACCACGGGAAAGAGGAGGCCCTCCGTTCTGCATTCCATGACTGGTTTGACGGCCTCAAGACCATGAAGCTCATCCATCATCTCTCCGCTCTCCCCTTCCCCCGCTGTGAACCGGAAGAAGCGCTTCCCCCCCTGCTGGCATGGGCGGGGCTGGAAAGGGTTAGAGGCATCGCGAGGCAGCTGGCGTTGCTCAGGAGGATACAGAATGGTTAGAAAATCAGGCTCAGGCTCAGGATCAGGCTCAGGTTCAGAGTGAGAATTGATTCTTCCTGAACCTCAACCTGAACCTGCTCCAGAGTTTCCCTTGAAAATCGTCCTGCTTTATGGAATAGTGATAAAAATGAACCGTCATGCAGTCGGGTCCGCGTTAGTAGGGCAGCATCTACAAAGCTTTGCTGGGCGAGAGGATTAGACGAAACAAACAATGTATTGCGACTTCTACGGCTTCAAGGAAAAACCGTTCACCGTCACCCCCAACCCCCGCTTCGTTTTCTTGAGCAAAAACCATAAGGAGGCCTTTGCCCATCTCATCTACGGCATCGACAACCATGCCGGTTTCATCACCCTTACCGGTGAAGTGGGGACCGGCAAGACCACCGTCCTGCGGACCCTGCTCGGCCAGCTTGACGATGCAACTTTTCGCAGCGCCCTGATCCTCAATCCTTGCCTTTCCGCCCCTGAACTGTTGCGCAGCATCAACCGGGAATTCGGGATCACCTGGGAAGGGTTGAACAGCGCGGAACTGCTGGATACCTTCAACCGCTTCCTGCTCGTCGAGAACCATGCAGGACGTACCGTGGTGCTGGTTATCGACGAGGCACAGAACCTGGAACCTCTGGTCCTTGAGCAGATCCGGATGATCTCCAACCTGGAAACCGAAACGGACAAACTAATCCAGATTATCCTGGCGGGTCAACCGGAACTGACGCAGATCCTGCAGAAGCCTGAACTGCGTCAGTTCGGACAGCGGATTACGGTACGCTATCATCTTTCCTCCATGGATTTCGACGACACCAGGGATTACATCGAACATCGCCTGGAAGTGGCCGGCGGCTGGCGCTCAGCGACATTCACCCGCCCTGCCATGAAGAAAATCTATCGTTATTCCAAAGGTATACCACGTCTCATCAACATCGTTTGCGACCGGACACTTCTCATCGGTTATATCGAAGAAAGTCGGGAAATCTCCGGTCGGATGGCGGCCCGGGCTGTCGCCGAAGTCAGGGCAAGGAGAACCGCTACCGGTATCTCCCGGCTTGCATGGGGAATCGTTCTGGTGGCGGTCCTTGTAGCGACGGCAATCTATTTCCTACCGCAATAAACAGTGTAAAGAGGAAGAATATCCAAACATTTACGCTCGGGGGAAAAGGGAGAGGAACAACCGGGATGAGTTCAATACTGGAAGCACTGAAAAAACTTGAGGATGAAAAAACCGCCCGTCTGAGCAACGCGGGCCATTTTGCGGGTAAAGTCATCAGAACCGGTCGCAGGCCGAAAGAACAGCCGAGGTGGCTTTTCCCGGCCGGCATGGCGGTTGTCGCCGCAGTCGCCGTCCTGGTCACCTATATCCTCATGGGGGGTCTTTCCACCCGCAATATGGAGGATCAATCAGCCGTTTCTGCACTGCCGCGCCAGGGTGCGGCGCCATCAGCCGCGCCTGCACCCCTTCCGTCTTTACCCTCCCCTGTTGCGCGCGTAAGTGCGCTTCCCCTTTCTCCATCACCCCATGCTGCAAAAAAGGCGCAGCCGGCCGATTCCGTTCCCAGGCTGAGGCCGCCTGAATCCCGTCAAGGGGAAAAACCCGCTCCACTTCCAAACTCCACAGGCATTCCCCCTTTGAAAGTGACGGGGATCGGCTGGCAGAGAGACAATTCCGATCGCCTGGCAGTCGTTAACGGCAGATCTGTCACTGAAGGGAGTGTTGTCGAAGGGGCCAGGGTCGAAGAAATTTTTCCGGACCGGGTCCGATTTTCCTTTAACGACAGGACCTTTGAAATAACCCTGGGAAAGATAGCCGGGGAAAATCAATAAACCTGAAAAGGCATTTTTCCAATAGGGGATTCCAAGGGTATGAAAATAGACGTGCATAACGAACAGACATGGGAAGCGCTCTGCGAACAGTGCGGCCTCTGCTGTTTCGAAAAAATCGAAAACGAAAACGGGACCATCTTTTTCACCAGGACCCCGTGCCGTTACCTGGATATAGTCACACGGCAATGTAAAATCTATGCCCGGCGGTTCGACATCAACCCGGAATGCGTGAAACTCACCCCCGAATCGGTAAGAAACCTCCCCTGGCTCCATGACAAATGCGGTTATATTAAGGCGCTCGGTTTAAAGAAAACCCTTATCCCCTGATCGGCATCGATGCAAACTCCTTTTTATACTTGTCTATCATGGCCCACATACTTCCCGGTTTGCAGAAGATTTGATATTCGCTGTCCTCCTCTGGTTATTTAGTCTAATAACATGTAAAATTATATCAGCTTTATTTGGCTCCGGTTTTCATGATCGTTACAGGAGGTGTTGATGCGAATCCTGTTAGTCGATGACAACGCACTAGGGCGGATGCTCTTGCGCCGTATCCTGGAAGATCACGGCTGCGAAGTAATGGAAGCGGCCAACGGTGACGAAGGGCTGCAGATGGCCAGAAATATTGCGCCCGCCCTGATTATTTCCGACGTTTTCATGCCGAAAATGGATGGTTATCAATTCCTTCATGAGGTCAAAACCGACCCTGTGCTGCAGAGCGTTCCTTTTGTTTTCTACAGTTCGGTTTTTACTCACCGCAATGATGAGGAACTCGCCCTGTCGCTGGGCGCTGCCGCGTTTATCGTCAAACCCAAGGATCTGGATGAATTCTGGACGGAAATATGCTCCGCCATGAAAAAGGGTGAGTCCGTTCATGAGGCAAAAAGGGATACGTCCATAACAACAGGGGAAAACCGGTTAAATATCAGCCAGACCATCATCGGCAGGATGGAGGAGAAGTTCGCTGAAATGGAAAAAACCCGGTCTGACCTTGAATGGAGCGACGAGCGTTACCGTCGCCTTCTCGAGTCGGTAACCGACTATATTTATACGGTTCAGGTGGAAGACGGCCGCACTCTGGCAACATCACACGGCCCGGGGTGTGTTGCGGTGACCGGTTATGCAGCTGAAGAGTACGAAGCCGACCCGGATCTCTGGTTCCGGATTATTCATGAGGAAGACATGGGAACCGTCAGGGAACTGACCAGCCGCTTCTTTTCGGAGAATGGCGCCATTTTGCCCTTTCAGCACCGTATTATCCACAAAGATGGCAGGGTCCGCTGGATCAGGAATACACCTGTCCCCCGTTACGATAAGCAGGGCCGTCTTGTGGCCTACGATGGCCTGATATCGGATATAACCGAATACAAAAAGCTGGAGGACCAGTTCCGCCATGCCCAGAAGATGGAAGCGGTCGGGGTGCTGGCAGGAGGAATAGCACATGACTTCAACAATATTCTGACGGCAATCATCGGCTATGGCAATCTGCTGCAGATGCAGTTGGAAAATGACCCTTCCGCGCAACACAACGTTGAACAGATTCTTGCTGCGGGTGAAAAGGCCGCCAACCTGGTCCACGGCCTCCTCGCCTTCAGTAGAAAACAGATAATAAACCCCAAGCCAGCCGGCTTGAACAACATCATCAAAATCGTGGAAAAACTGCTCTCCAGGCTCCTTACCGAAGATATCGAACTTAAGGTCAACCTGACCGATTCTGAAACGACAATCATGGCAGACCCCGGCCAGATCGATCAGATATTGATGAATCTGGCTACCAATGCACGGGATGCAATGCCGAAAGGAGGGGTGTTAACCATCGAAACCTCAATCATGGAAATGGACATGGAATATCTGCTTATGCATGGTTATGGTATTCAAGGCCATTATGTCTGGCTTTCGGTTTCAGATACCGGTATGGGGATTGATGAGCAGACAAGGGAAAGGATTTTCGAGCCCTTTTTCACCACCAAACCGATGGAGAAGGGAACGGGACTGGGGCTCTCCATCGTCTATGGGATAGTGAAGCAGCACAACGGCTTTATCGATGTCCAGAGCACGTTGGGAATGGGGACTACCTTCAATATTTTTTTCCCGCTGGTCAAGGCAAAAGTCCAGGAGAGATCAAGCATGCCCCACCTCCCCGCATTGGGGGAGAATCAGACCATCCTCATCGCCGATGACGACATGCAGGTAAGGGATATAATCCGAATCACCCTGGAAAATTCCGGTTATAAAGTCATAGAGGCTGAAGATGGTGAAATGGCGGTCCAGCAATTTGCCAAATACAGGGACGAGATTGATCTGCTCATCCTTGATATAGTAATGCCGAAGATAAACGGTAAGGATGCCTATGATGAAATCAGGAAGATCAGGCAGGAGATCAAGGTGCTCTTTATCAGCGGCTATACCGCAGATGTAATCGATCAAAAGGTGGGGATGGGAGAAGAACTGAATATTGTGTCAAAGCCGGTATCACCGCAAGAGTTGTTGCTTAAAATCAAGGTAACCCTGGATAACCCCGGGTAAAATCATCTGAACGCGGGTTAAATCTGATTTTTACGTAATATCGCGGACTCTCCCCTGAGGAGCTCCTTGCCGGTTCCGGTGATCCGCACGGAGATTTCGCTGTTGATCAGATTGTCATCTCCGGGAAGCATGACCGGTATGTAATTGCGGGAAAGTCCCTTCACCATTCCCCCCTCTTTTCTCTCCTGAACGAGAACCTCCAGTTCCCTCCCGACAAACCGCTCATGATAAGCGCGTTTTTTCAGCTCCGAGAGCCGGCGCAGGGCCGCGGCGCGTTCCCGGATGACACCGCCCGGCGCCTGGCTCGGCATGGTTGCGGCCGGCGTTCCCTGGCGGGGGGAAAAGGGAAAAACGTGGAGATAGGCGATTGGGAGCGCATCGATAA
>JBGPID010000232.1:0-5172 GCA_041484725.1 Geobacteraceae bacterium
GGGCAGTTTCTGCGGAAGATGTTATGAATGGAAAGAGAACCAAAAAACATATTTATCACACAAAGCCACAAAGGACACGAAGAGAATCCAATAAGTTGTAGGAATTTGTTTTGGTGTCAATGAGTTGATATGGCCGGTTTTCAGAACGGTTGTCTTTCTTTGTGTCTTCGTGTGATCAACTGCTGTTTATAGGATTGATGGATCGGGGACGTGGATTCGAACCACGGTTCTCAGAGTCAGAGTCTGAAGTACTGCCGCTAGACGATCCCCGAACCAAGTAAAAAAAGCAAAACCTTTTTGGGGACGCAGAAAAGGCAGAAAAATCCGATAAATTCGGATAAACCTTTAAATGATGTTTTTTTGATCCGCTTTTATCCGCCTTTTCTGCGTCCAATCGCTGTTTCCAGGTTAATAATTATTCTAGCAGATTTTCCCCAGCCGGCAAGGTGTTGCAGCCGCTGCGTCCGCGAAGTACTTGTCTTCTTCCATTCAACCCTGTACAATCCCCATCCATGGACTATATAGCCGACCTCCATATCCATTCCCCGTTCTCCCGGGCGACGAGCAGGGAGAGTACCCTCGCCGGTCTCGCCGCCTGGGCACAGATCAAGGGTATCCAGGTGGTCGGCAGCGGCGACTTCACCCATCCCGGCTGGTTGCGCCTGCTGAAGGAGGAGTTGGAGCCGGCCGAACCCGGCCTGTTCCGGTTCAGGAACGAGGAGAATGTGCCGTCACCCCTGCCGGGGGTGACTCCGTCCGCCGGACCGGTCCGCTTTCTCCTCTCCGCCGAGATCAGCAGCATCTACAAGCGGCACGGCGCGACCCGCAAGGTCCACAACCTCCTCTACGTTCCCGATTTCGCCGCCGCCGAACGGATAAACGCGAGACTCGCCGGGATCGGCAACATCGCGTCGGACGGCCGTCCCATCTTGGGCCTCGACAGCCGGGACCTCCTGGAGATTCTCCTGGAACTGGCGCCTGAAGGTTTCCTGGTGCCGGCCCATATCTGGACCCCATGGTTTTCCCTGTTCGGCTCCCGCTCGGGTTTCGACAGCATCGAGGAGTGCTTCGGCGACCTCACCTCTCACGTCTTCGCCCTGGAGACCGGGCTCTCCTCCGACCCGGAGATGAACCGGCTGATCTCGGCCCTCGACCGCCTGGCCCTGATCTCCAACTCCGACTGCCACTCCCCCGCAAAGCTGGGACGGGAGGCGAACCTCTTCGCAACCGGCTTCGACTTCTTTTCCCTGCGTGACGCCATCAGAAACAACCGTCGGGATACCTTCCCGGGCACCATCGAGTTCTTCCCCGAGGAGGGGAAGTACCACGCCGACGGCCACCGGCAGTGTCGGGTCTGTCTTGATCCCCATGAAACGCGCCGGCTGGGGCTTATCTGTCCGGTGTGCGTCAAGCCCCTAACCGTGGGGGTTAAGCATCGGGTCATGGAACTGGCGGACCGGGAAAAGCCCGTCTATCCGGAAGGGGCGCCGGGATTCCGGAGCCTCATCCCCTTGCCAGAGGTGCTGGGGGATATCCTCGGTGTCGGGCCCTCCTCCAAAGCGGTAATGCGTGAGTACGCCCGGGCAATCGGCCGGTTCGGCTCCGAGTTCAACCTCCTCCTCCACACCCCGGTGGAGGAGATATCCCGGCAGTCGCCGCTTTTAGGTCAGGCAGTCGGCCGCATAAGGCACGGTCAGGTGATACGCAGGCCCGGCTATGATGGCGAGTTCGGCGTGATACGGGTATTCGCGGAGGGGGAACTGGAGAGGCCGACCGGCCGGGCAAAGGAATCTTTCTGGCGATGAGGCGCTTTTGCGCACAAGCTGTGTTCTGTTCGGATTTTTCGCGAACTGCGGAATTCTGAGCGGACGAAAGAGATTACAGGAATCAATCCCGTTTTTTCCTCGCAATGGCCTGGAGCAGATACGGGTAGACCGTCTCGGTAACGATCCGATACCCTTTTGCCACGGGATGAATGCCGTCCCCCTTGTTGAGGGACGGATCTCCGGCCACACCTTCAAGGAAGAAGGGAATCAGGATGAGGCCCTGCTTCCGGGCGATGGCCGGGTAGATGGCGGCAAATGCTTCTTCATAGTCATGACCCGGATTTGCCAGCATCCGCATCCCGGCCAGTATTACCGTGACATTCTTCTCCTTGAGGATGCGGACCGTCTCTTCGATGTTCTTCTCAATCAGCCGCGGGTCGATCCCCTGAAAACCGTCGTTTACGCCAATTTCAAGGATGACTATGTCAGGTCTGAGTTCCAGCACCCGATTTATCCGGGAGAGGGTTTCACTGCTTGTCTCGCCGCTGATACCGGCGTTTATGACCCGCCAACAATACCCTGCTTCATGGAGTCTTCTTTCGAGCCGGGCCGGGTAGGACTCCTTCTCTTTGACACCGTAACCGGCGGTGAGACTGTCGCCGAGGGCGATTATGGTCCCGTCGAAGCCCTTTTGTTCCTGCTTTCCCGATGACCCCGCCGCGCTCCCCCCGTCGCATCCGCCGAGCAGCCCCAAAATGGGCATGACCGTTATTGCCATGCGGATCACCCTTCCTTTCATCTTGATAAAAGCAGTTAACTCACTCAAAGCCACCAAGAACACAAAGAAATCGATTTCTAATCGAGTTAAAGCCATTCACCAAAATGGTGTTCACATGTAACAAAAAATGTTTTTGTTTTCCTTAGTGATCTTTGTGGCTTTGTGTGATATCCGCCGTTTTTGGTTAACGGTTTCTCCTGCCTGACAGAAAACTGCTCTTCAAACAGAGTTCCGGTCACATTTATCATATCTGCCGATGCATGTCAGCTGAAATTCCCTCCGGCAATACCTGGTCGCTGTTCCACCAGGGAACGCAGGCCATTTGCCATTTCCGAAATATACATTAAAATACTACAGGGAAGCTGCCGCAACACGCGCAGGAAAGCAGTCAATGAAACAGAGTGAGAGGAGCAATTATGGCGAATACGGGTTGCATGAGGCCGGGAATGCACGCATATCCCGAGGAACTGGTCTCGTTTATCTTCGATATATGGCAGGACCCTTTTTTCCTGGAACGTCTCCGTGCAGACGGAATCGATACTTCCATGCAACTTCCCGGCCGGGCCGTGCTGGAGAAGATCATCTCGACCTGCTATCAGGCGAGCCTTTTGCAGGAAGAGGAACGCCAGGTAATGTTCCGCCTCATCATCCGCGATCCGGAACTCTTTCCCGCCGATGACGGCCCTCCGACCGGCCTGCACCGGCTCCAATTCTGCAACACCCGGCCCTTCAACGAATACGAATTGCACCGCCTAGCACCGGCGGCCGATTTCTTCCGGACGCTGATCGGTGTCTCCCTTGACCGGGAGAACGGGGTGCATATCTGGGGGGTGATCCACTCGGGAACACGCTGGATGCAGAGTGTGTACGGCGGCAGGAAGAGCTACCCCCCTCTTCCCCCTTGTCTGGTGATTTACGTGACAGGCCCCGGACGCATCTCGGTCTGTATTGGTCACGAACTGATCGCTTCCCTGAACGGCGGAGCGATCAACTGTCCATCTATTGACGTCTTTTCGGCGCAATGGCTCATGGAGAGCTTTGCCGATGTCCGTTCCGAGATGCGCGAACTGCATGGGTTGGCAAGGGCGCGATCAGGCAAATTATGGGCCGTTCTGGACCCGGAGTTTGCCAGAAAAGTCGGCCGGCAGGTGGTGCGGCGCATCATCAGCGTGATCCGCAATTTCCATCACGGCGGGACGCTGGTCTATCTCCCTCCGGAGATGAGCCGGGAAATCCTCTCCGAGAACCGCTACATGACCATCAAATACCAGTTTTGCGAAGAAGAACCGCAGCAGCGGTTTCGCGTTCTCATGCTGCGCATCATGAACACCCTTGCCGAACTCTATGGCGATCCGGAAAATCCCGAAAAGGTTATCGGCTGGCATGAATACGTCACCTGCCAGAACGAAGCGATAGCGCTCCTGGATGAGGCCATTTTTGATGTCGCCCATTTCATTGCCGCCCTTTCTGCTACAGACGGCGCGGTGATCATGTCCAAGCGGCACGAACTCCTCGGCTTTGGCGGGGTGTTCTCGGGAGATATCGATAAAGTGGGAACGGTTAATCACGCCCTGGATAGTGAGGGGAACCTCACGGAGCCGGAACTGAGTGAAGGGGTCGGCACCCGGCACCGGGCCGCTTACCGGCTCTGCCATGAGTTGCATGACGTCATCGCCATTGTCATATCCCAGGATGGCAATGTACGGTTCGTCAAATGGCACAACGATTCCGTCACCTACTGGGACCAGGCGCCGACAGGTGTTCTCGGCTTCTGAAGGGGCCGACGATTCCGGCATGCATCCTGCCTCAGAGCCACTCCGCATGCTCTGCGACCGTCACTCCGGAGGCGGTCATTTCCCGTATGGCAAATTCCACCGATGACATTCCGCCAAAAAGAGGGGAGTTCGTATAGTTGCTGCTCCGCGCTCCGGAAAGGCTCAGATCCACAACCACATCCAGACCCTCGTCCCGGAAACATTTCCGGGTTTCGATGGCGGAGACGCGCACGCAGCTGTTCAATGTACATCCACCCATGACCAAGGTTTTTATGCCGCTGCCGATCACCCCTTCCACCCATTCCCTGCAGCCGTTGGAGCGCGGCATAAGCACACTGTTGCCCGGCTTAATGAAGTAGAGCTGTCCCGGGTCGATGATCCCCTCCAGTCGCTCATCCCAGTCATAGCTTTCCGGCGGAAACGGACACCTTGTAAACATCACTTCCACGTGCTGATAGAGCGCCTTGAGCAGGGCGGCGCAGTTCTCGAACGCGTGTCGAATCGGCGTGACTTCAAGTACTCCGGCCGGTCCCATCGACCGCATCCATGCCCCGGAGGTAAAGGAGCGCTGCGGATCGATGATCAACAGCGCTGTTTCATCCGACCGGACTCCGCGCCGGGAGATGTTCAACCGTTCCAGGGCGACCGCATAATCGCCGTTAATCTGCCTGCTTAGGATATCTTCCGGCAGGCCGGCAACTCTTACGTATCCCGTACCATTCCCAGGATTCCCTTGAGCTGCGGGATCGCCTGCCCCGTTACCTGTTCCCGAATGCGTCTCACGAGCCCCGCGCGAACCATCCGGGCGTGACAACTCGACCATGAGCGGACCCTGTCGCAGCACCTGGCCGTA
>JBGPID010000233.1:0-5166 GCA_041484725.1 Geobacteraceae bacterium
CGCTCTGCAGTTCAGGAGGGACGCTCCACGCGACAATGATGAAGAAGAATGTCACGGCGATGCCGACAAAGCTCAGGTATCCCAGATACCCCTTCTGGCTGCTCGGGCTCGGGATAAAGACATTGAGCAGCAGTAGCGCCATGGCAAAGAGCGACAGAACCGTTTCGGGGAGGATGGTAACAAAGTTTACGGCTGGCATGACAATGGTTTGCATCAGAAAACCCCACTTCTAAATATTCACATTCCGCTATTCACTTTTCACATTTCATTTTCACTTTTCACTTTTCACTCTTCACTCTTCACCCTTCACCCTTTTCTGTCCCCAGTCCTTCGCCCGATGGGCTTCGGCCCGCAAGCTGTACGCTGTATGCTGTACGCTGATGTGCTGTTTGGCCTTGCTCAGGGTTATCATCCTATCGATGGCCGGGGTCATCCGGGCGATGAAGGGGGTGGGGAAAACCCCCATGATGAAGATGAGCGCCACCAGCGGGGCCATGACCACTATTTCGCGGACGTTCAGGTCTTTGATGGTCAGGTTCCGGGGATTGGTCACCTCGCCGAACATGACCCGCTGGAACATCCAGAGCATATAAACGGCAGAGAGGATGACACCCGCCGTAGCGATGATCGCATACCAGCGCAGGCTGCTTTCAAAGGAGCCGAGGAGGATCAGGAATTCGCCGACAAAGCCGTTGGTACCGGGGAGGCCGATCGACGACAGGGTAACGATCATGAAGATGGTGGCGAAGATTGGCATCCGCCTGGAAAGCCCGCCGAAATCGGAGATCAGCCTGGTATGGCGGCGCTCATAGATGAAGCCGACGATTAAAAAGAGCGCACCGGTGGAAACCCCGTGGTTGAGCATCTGCAGCATTCCGCCCGCCACCCCCTCCCGGTTGAGGGCGAATATGCCGAGCATGACAAATCCGAGATGGGCAACGGACGAGTAGGCGACCAGTCTCTTGACATCCTCCTGGACCATGGCGACAAGGGCGGCATAGATGATGCCGATCACGGCAAGGGTCGCGATCAGCGGCGTAAAGCGGGCGGTGGCGTCGGGAAAAAGGGGCATGGCGAACCTGACAAAACCGTAGGTCCCCATCTTCAGGAGGACCGCGGCCAGGATCACCGAGCCGGCCGTGGGGGCCTCGGTATGGGCATCCGGCAACCAGGTGTGGAGGGGGAACATGGGAACCTTGACGGCAAAGGCAAAGGCAAAGCAGAGGAACATCCAGGTCTGGGTAAAGGGATCGAGGTTCAGATTGAAGAACCGGTCGATGCTGAAATCACCTGCGCCCGCCTTGAAGTAGAGGGTGATAAGGGCGATCAACATGAGCACCGAGCCGAGCATGGTATAGATGAAGAACTTGACCGTTGCGTAAATTCTCTCCTTCCCCCCCCAGACGCCGATTATCAGGTACATCGGGATCAGCATGATCTCCCAGAAGATATAGAAGAGGAACAGGTCGAGGGAAATGAACGTGCCGAGCATGCCGACTTCCAGAAGGAGGAGGCAGATCATGTATTCCTTGACCATCTTTTCCACCGCGCTCCAGGTGGAGAGGATGGCAATCGGCATGATGAAGGTGGTCAGCATGACCAGCCAGAGGCTGATACCGTCGATCCCCACATGATAATGCATCTCGAACGGACCCACGGCTATCCAGGGGACATCCTTGACGAACTGGTATTCGGCATTGCTGACAAAGCCAGTAACCAGGGGGACCGACACCAGAAAGGTCACCAGCGACACGCCGAGGGCGACGGCCCTTAGCGGGCCATGGTTCTCTTTCGGGATGAAGAGGAGCAGCAGCGCCCCTATCAGGGGGAGAAAGGTCATCAGGTTGAGGACTGTATAGTTCATCTCTGCTCCTTAGCGGAAGATATAGCAGGCGACGACCAGCACCACGCCGATTGCCATGGAGAGTGCATAGTTGTGCAGATAGCCGGTCTGGATGTTCTTGAGGAGACGGCTTGCGCCCATGACCAGGGTCGCCGCGGCATTGACGAGACCATCCACCACGACCACGTCGAACCCCTTCCAGAGGAATCGGGAGAACGCCTTGCAGGGGTTGACGATGAGGAAGTCGTACAGCTCGTCCACGTACCACTTGTTGTATACCGCCCGGTAAAGAAGGGGAAAGGCCGCTGTGAATCGCGCCGGAAGGGTCGTGTCCCTGACATACATGGTGAAGGCGATGGCGATGCCGATCGCGGCTATGCCTATTGACGCCCCCATCAGCCCCCATTCGAGGAGGGGGCTATGGCTCTCCACCCCATGCACTCCCTTCATGTACTCCCCGGAGAAGCTGAAGACCGGTTCGAGGAAGCCCTCGAACAGGTTGGCGGCCCCGAACACCCTGGGCATGCCGATCCAGCCGCCGATTGCCGACAGGAAGGCGAGGACGATGAGCGGATAGACGATCACCTTGGGCGATTCATGGAGATGTTCCCTGGCCTTGGAGGTGATCCGTGCATCGCCATGGAAGGTCATGAAGAGCAGGCGGAACATGTAGAAGGCCGTAAGTAAGGCCGCCGCCGCGCCGAAGCCCCAGAGGACCCGGTTGAGGCCGCCGTGAAGGGGGTTCGTGAAGGCCTGCCAGAGGATCTCGTCCTTGCTGAAGAATCCGGCAAAGGGAGGGATCCCGGCAATGGCGATGGTGGCGACTAAAAACGTCCAGTAGGTCATCGGCATATGTTCCTTCAGCCCCCCCATGTTGCGCATGTCCTGCGGGTCATCATCGGAATGGACATGGTGCAGGGCATGGTGCATGGAGTGGATGACCGCGCCGGAGCCGAGGAACAGGCAGGCCTTGAAGAAGGCGTGGGTCATCAGGTGGAAGATCCCCGCGCTGAAGGCGCCTACCCCCATCGCCAGGAACATGTAGCCCAGCTGGGATACCGTGGAATAGGCGAGGACCCGCTTGATGTCGTTCTGGGCCGTGCCGATGGTGGCGGCGAAGAGTGCGGTGGCGCCGCCGACAAGGGCGACCACCAGCATGGTTTCCGGCGCTTTGATGAAGAGGAAATTCATCCGGGCAATCATATAGACGCCGGCGGTGACCATGGTGGCCGCATGGATCAGGGCGGAAACGGGAGTGGGACCTTCCATGGCGTCGGGGAGCCAGGTATAGAGGGGAATCTGCGCCGATTTGCCGGTGGCGCCGAGGAAGAAGCAGAGGGTAATCAGGGTGACGATCCCCCCCACCGGGAGCAACTCCGCATGCCGGGCCAGTTCGGTGAACTGGATTGTCCAGATGCCGTGGCTTTGGCCGAGATACCAGTAGAGGGTGAATATCCCGAGGAGGAAGCCGAAGTCCCCGACCCGGTTCATGACGAACGCCTTTTTACCCGCGTCACACGCCGACTTCTTCCGGAAATAGTAGCCGATCAGGAGGTAGGAACAGAGGCCGACCCCTTCCCAGCCGACGAACATGAGGAGGAGGTTGTTCCCCATCACGAGGAGGAGCATGGCGAAGGTGAAGAGGTTCAGGTAGGCAAAGAAGCGGTAGAACCCTTCCTCGCCGTGCATGTAACCGATGGAGTAGAGATGGATCAGGAAACCCACGCCGGTAACGACCATGAGCATCACGCAGGAGAGGGGATCGATCAGGAAAGCGACGTCCGCCTGAAACGCCCCGGCCTTTATCCAGGTGAAGAGGGTGACATTGTGCACCCGTTCCCCGGCGGGAAGCGAGAGTATGTTGAGGAGGGTGATCACGCTAACCACAAAGGAAGCGAACACCGCCAGACAGCCGATGCCGCCGATGGCCCTTTCATCCTTGATTGCCTTGCCGCACAGACCGTTAAGCAGAAATCCGATCAGGGGGAAAAGGGGTATAAGCCAGACATTATCGAACATTCTCAACTCCTTGATCTTTACACCCTCTCCCTCAGGGAGAGGGTTGGGGTGAGGGTTGGGCCCCTCACCACTTCATCAGGTTCATCTCTTCCACATCGATCGATTCGCGATTTTTGTAGAAGGCGATCATCAGTGCCAGACCGACCGCTGCCTCGCATGCCGCAACGGTCATGACGAAAAAAACGAAGATCTGTCCGTCGATGTTCCCCAGATACCTGGAGAAGGCGACAAACGTCAGGTTCACGGCGTTCAGCATCAACTCGATAGACATGAAGATGACGATCGCGTTTCTTCTGGTGAGGACGCCGACCGTGCCGATGGCGAACAGGATTGCGGCAACGATCAGATAGTAATTCAGAGCCAGCATATTTAACCCCCGATTTTATACTTTCTTCTTGGCCAGGACCACGGCGCCGATTATCGCCGTCAGAAGGAGCAGCGAGGTAATCTCAAAGGGGAGCAGGAAGTCGCCGAACATGGCCGTCCCGATCAGTTCCGTATGGCCGGCCTTGAGGATGAGCGCCTGGTCCATGGGCCCGCGGCTTTTGGAGATTGCTCCGCTGGTGAGGAGCCAGCCCGTCTCGCACAGGATCAGAAAAGCGATGATGCAACCGGTCACCATCGCATGGACCGTTCTTTTGCCGGTTTCCGCCTGAATATTGAGGAGCATGATGACGAAAATGATCAGGACCATTATCGCTCCGGCATAGACCATTATCTGTACTGCCGCCAGGAATGGGGCATCGAGCATCACATAGAAGATCGCCAGGCAGAAAAAGGTCACGACCAGCGAAAGGGCGCTGTTTATGGGGTTCTTGCAGGTGACGACCAGGATGCCGGAGATGATGGCGATTGCCGCGACTGTGAAGAAAAAAAGCGATTCCAGCATTGACTGCTCCTTTTTTAACAACAGGTGTTTAGGCTGAAGACCGAAGACTGAAGGTTAAAGGCTGAAGACTGAAAATACGTTAAACATTCTGCATTTCTAACAGCCTTCAGCCTTCAGTCTATAATCCTGCTTTTCTAACAGCCTTCAGCCTTCAGCCTTCAGCCTATCAACCTGTTTTTCTAAAAGCCGTTCCTTGGTATAGACAAAATCCGACCTTTTGTAACCGGCCAGTTCAAAGGTGTCGGTCATGCTGAGGGCGTCCACCGGGCAGGCCTCCACGCAATAGCCGCAGAAGATGCAGCGGAGTATCTCGATCTCGTATTTTGCCGCATATTTGTCATGATTGGCATCTTCAGCCGCCTCCACGGTAATGCATTTGGCCGGACAGACCGTGGGGCAGAGGTAACAGGCAACG
>JBGPID010000234.1:0-5144 GCA_041484725.1 Geobacteraceae bacterium
CCTTCAACACGGTCGGCATCCAGAAGTTGAAACCCCAGAAACCGGTTATCCACATGAAATAGATCAGGCAAAGTTTCAGCACCTCTCTATCGCTTAAGGCCTGCCAGAGCGTGTATCTCCTGGCGGAGTTCTTTGCCGCGACTTCATCCTCGTATTGCCTCGTCAGCTCCTTCTTTTCCTCCGCGGTCAGCCATTTTGCGTCTTTCGGCCAGTCAACCAGAAGGAACAAAAGGAGAATGCCGTAAAGTACCGCGGGAACGGCCTCGAGAAGGAAGAGAACCTGCCACCCCTTGAGGCCGGCCAGGGTTACCCCTAAAAGCCACCCTGCCAGCGGCGAACCGACAATGGACGAAATCAGCAGGGAGGTGAGCATCAGGGAGATGGCTCTGGGCCTCTCTTCCGTGTTGAACCAGCGCGGGATGACGACCGCATAGACCACCGGATAGAAGCTCGCCTCCGCTGCGCCCAGAAGGAACCGGCAGATATAGAACTCCGTCGCGCTACCCATGAATGCCATGAAGCCGCAGACGATCCCCCAGCTGATCATTATTCGGGCAATCCAGATCCGCGGGCTGTATCGCTCGGCGATCAGGGCACCGGGGACCTCGAACAGGATATAGCCGATGAAGAAGATACCAGCACCCATCCCGAACACGGTGGCGGAAAACCCCATGTCCCTGTTCATCGTCAACGCGGCATAGGCAACGTTTACCCTGTCCAGGTAGGCAATGACCGAGGCGAGGAAAAGGGGGAGGATGATGTGGAGATACTTGCGCAGCAAAACGCTTCTCTTATCCACGGAAGCCCCCGGACTCTTTCGTTTGTCAATAGATAAAGGGGATCAACCTGGCCACCCTTTTTTGGTAAGCGGCGTATTCCGGGAATTTTTCCCGCAGCCAGAGCTCTTCGCGGCGCGCCTTGAGATCAAGGAAGATGCACAGCAGGATCGCGTAGCCGATGGTCAGCCAGCCGTGCACCAAGAGTCCCCATCCCAGGGCGGAAAAAACAAGACCAGCGTATATCGGATGGCGCACCAGCCGGTATGCTCCCGTCTCGACCAGCCGCGCGTTCTCCCTGGGGCGCGGCAGCACCGTGAGATTCGTTCCCAGGCTGTAAAACCCCGCCGCTGTGAAGAGGCCACCCAGAATGAGAAGGCAGCCCCCAGTAAGAGTTCCGATCCTGACAAAGGGATAACCCCACCCCGGCAAACCGGGCCAGGTACGCGGCCCGAATGCAATCAGGAGAAAGATGGCAAACTGAATGACAACATACCATTCACCGCGTCTGCCCCTCCACCAGGGGGTGTGAGCCATAAAATCTCGGTCCTTCTCGCTCCGGCCGGTCAAGGTCACCCCATGCGGATCATCCGGCGTCCGCGCACCTGGGTTCTTCATTGACGAGGGGGAGGGAAAAGCGGTTCAGCTTTGTTAAGCCGACGGGTGAGGCATGGCTTGCGCCAGAGCCTCACCCGTGATCGTCGCCTATTTGCGGAATCCTAACTCAAGGGTAAAGAACTGGGGCTTGAAAGCTGCGAGAGGCCCCCGGAGTTTAGCCAGTTCGCCTTCCGGGCCATGGACCTCCAGACGCGTGATCTCGGCGATTTTCAGCGCCTCCTGAAGAAGGTCGCCGACATTCTCAAGATGTACCAGCAGTCCGTCGGCGTCCGCGTAACCCTCCCGGCAATGGACCTGGTCTCCATCGAAGGTAAAGCCGTAATAAAGGCACTTGGGCTCGCTGCTCGACTTCTCGACAAAGGCCTCGCACAGTTTCTTGAATGCCTGGAGATTCGCACTCGGAACCTTGAAGTAAGGCACGATTGTACAGCACTTGTCCTGGGTTGACATGGTTTTCTCCTTTTCCTTTCTGGGATTTTAACTGCTTACATGATGGAAAGAACTTTCGCCGACCGATGATTTATCCGATTTTTCTGGTAATAGCAGAATACACGACAAACATCAATTTAAATATGAAACGGAAGTGACTAATCAGCTGGTCAGGACGAAGCGACGTCGGGAAGAATGCCGCGAGGATCAGGGCTTATCTGCAGAGGATCATGGCAGACCGGTAATGCATCAGGCCTTTTTCAGGGTAAAGGAAAAGGTAGACCCTTTTCCGGGAGTGCTCTCCACGGAAACGCTTCCCCCGTGGAGTTGTACAATGTGCTTGACGATGGCCAGGCCGAGTCCGGTTCCCCCCTGTTCACGGCTTCGCGCCGCATCGACCCGGTAGAACCGCTCGAAGATGCGCGACAGCTCTTTGGGAGGGATGCCGATTCCGCTATCGGTGACCGCTATGCTCACCATCCCCTCCGCCTCGGCAGCGGAAATGGCGATCGAACCATTCTCCGGCGTATATTTGATGGCATTGTCGAGGAGATTGACCATCACCTGTTCGAACTTTCCCCGGTCGGCCAGGACAGGCAGCGCCTCGCCGAGACCTTGCATGGCTATGCTTATCTTTTTGCCGCGGGCCTTCTCCTCCAAAAGGGCGCAGACGTGACCAACTACACCTGCGATAACGACCGGCGCCAGTTCCGGTGACGTCTCGCCCGATTCCAGCTCGGAAAGGATGAGGAGGTCGCCGATCAGGCTTGCCAGCCGTTCCGCATGGCGATGGATTTTTTCCAGAAAAGCGCCGGCCCTCTCGGGGTCCGTTGTCAATGCCCCGCCAAGAAGGGTTTCGGCATATCCCCTGATGACCGTCACCGGCGTGCGCAGCTCGTGGGAAACGTTGGCAACGAAATCACGACGCACCTGTTCCAGGCGTTTCAACTCGCTGATGTCATGGAAAACCGCGACCACTCCCTGGAGTTTCCCGCTCTCCAGCAGGGGCACCCAATGGGTCAGGACTGTTTTCCCCCCATGCAGGGGGAGGGTGAACTCCTCCACTCGCTCATTTTTCGTCTCTACCAGTTTTTTAAAGGCATCGTTAAGGGAGGGATGGCGGGTGATGTCGATGAGCGGCTTCCCTTCCACCTCCTCCTGCAAATCGAAGAGGGTGCGGAACGCCGGATTTACGAGGGTGATTACCCCTGTGGCGTCGGTCACCATCACCCCTTCCCCCATGCCGCGCAAAATGGTGTCGAGACGGTTCTTCTCAGCGGCAACGCTTTTCAGCTCACCCTCAATCCTGACGGCCATATCGTTCATGACCGTTGCCAGCTCCCCCACTTCATCCCGGCTCGTTACCGGGACCCGCCTGCCGAATTCCCCCCTGCCGATTTGGGTGGCGATTTTCGCCATGGTGCGGAGCGACTTAGAGGTGAAATTGGAAAGGATGTAGCTCAAGATAAGGGAAATGAAGAGCGCCGCGGCGAGGGAAATGCCGAGAATGGCGTGGAAGCTCGCTCTGGACTTTTGCAGGGTGGAAAGCGGAAGGGCGAGGCGCAGCACGCCCCCTTCGCCGGCGGCGCTCCGAAACGGGAATGCGACATAGAGCATGTCGGTCCCAAGGGTCGCTGAGTAGCGGATAGAGCTTCCCTGACCGCTTTTCAGCGCCTGCTGCACCTCCGGGCGGTTCAGGTGATTCTCAAGTTCCTTCAGTTCAGCGGGGTTGACGCTGGAATCTCCGAGCACTTCTCCTCGGAGGGAGATGAAGGTAACCCTCGCCCGGGTTTCCCGGGCAATGGCAGCGGCCATGCCGGGAGCGTCCCGCCGCATATTTCCGATCTCCCGGACGGAGGTGAGGCGGGCGAGTCGCGCTTCGCTTAGGAGCCCGGCCCTCGTTTCCTCTTGCATCTGTTTGTCGAGCGTGCTGGAGAGCCAGCCGTAAAGCACCCCTCCCATGACCAGTGCGACCAGCAGGTGCGATCCCAGGAGCTTCCAGCGCATCGTCAGCTTCATTCCGCCTCCATCTTGTAACCGAACCCGCGCACAGTCCTTATCAGGTTTCCGGCTTCCCCGAGTTTGGCGCGGAGCCGCGTGAGGTGAGTATCGACCGTGCGGGTGTCACCCAGATAGCTGTACCCCCAGACATCCTTTAAGAGCCGGTCCCGGCTCTGCACCCTCCCGGCCCGCTCGGCAAGGATGAGGAGGAGCTTGAATTCGATAGTCGAGAGAACCGTCTCTTTCCCGGCAACGGTCACAATATGACGACCGGTGTCGATGGCAACGGCCCCGACAGTGACGATTTTCCCAGCGCTTGCAACAGGCGCGGCGCGGCGCAGGACCGCCTGCACCCGCAACAAGAGCTCCCGGGTCGAGAAAGGCTTCACCACATAATCATCGGCACCAACCTCGAAACCGACCACCCGGTCAATCTCTTCTCCCTTGGCAGTCAGCATGATGACCGGGATCCGGGCGGTCTTCTCACCGCTTTTCAGCGCCTTGCAGACCTCGGTCCCCGGCATGCCGGGAAGCATGAGATCGAGAAGGATCAGATCGGGAGAGTGGGTGCGCGCCTTATCCAGGCCCGTGGCCCCATCCGCTGCAAGTAATGGGCGGTATCCCGCCTTCTCCAGGTTGAAGCCCACCAGCTCAGCCAGGTCTTTCTCGTCTTCAATGACAAGAACGGTTTTCACGACTACTTGAACTCCGGCAGGAGCGTGGTGAGCATCCACAAGCCCTTGTCCTTTTCTCCAACATAACGCCATTTCTGGACATCCTCCACACTCTTCACTTTCACGGCGGGGGGAATATAGTAGTCCCAATCCACCGAGAGCCCGGCCTCCCCTTTCAGCACATCGCAATGCAGGTTTCTGACCCGGTAATCGAAAATCTTTACTTCCCTGGCTGCCTCAATCCTTTTCTGGAAATCTTCGCGCAGCGAATCGTCGATGAAGTCAAGGGGGGCCTTTTCGAGTTCGTGCCAACGCACCATGTTGAGGTAGCCACGGGAAGCGTTGGTGAAATCCTCAGCCATTTTCTGGTCACGCATGGACTGGCAGGACGAAAGGATGAGCAGGGCAGCCGACATAAGCAACAGGTGGAATGTTTTCATAAAAATCCTTTCTTGGTTGACCTTGGCGGTGTTGGAAAAGTCAACATGCAATTGCCATAATTAGCCGCTAGCAGCTAGCGGCTAGCGGCAGTTTTATTAGTCAACCCTTGATGAATGCGACCAGTTCCGCGGCGATCTCATATTTGCCGAAAGGGGGGATGAGATAAAAGCCGCCGACCCGATCCCTGACCTGGGCAATGAACTCC
>JBGPID010000235.1:0-5114 GCA_041484725.1 Geobacteraceae bacterium
AGCCGGGTGAAGCGGCTGGCAACGGGCACTTTATTCGGGCCGATTAAGGCTTCCTAACCGACGGATTGGCATAAAGCATCTCAAGAGCAACGTCAGTGCAGTTAAAAAGAAAAGCCCCGGGAGTTTCCCGGGGCTTTTCTTTTCGGGCTTCCCACAGGGGAGGTGAAGGTGCAGCGAAATCCGGGCCGCCGGTTCCGTAGGGAGACTCAGGGAGTGCGGCGGGGAGGCCGGCCGGTTCGTGAATGCTTGTTTTGGTACATGCACCGGTCGGCCGTTTTCAGGGCTTCAGGAAGCTGTTGGCCGTTCTCCGCAGTTGCAATCCCCAGTGAAAGGTTTATCGGGATGCTGTGTGTCTCATTCCAGGAGCGCAGGTTTTCCCGGATGCGCGACACTACCTCCTGCACCGTCAATTCGTCGGTATCGGGAAGGAGCATGGCGAATTCATCACCGCCGAATCTCGCCACTACATCTTCGCCACGGAAAACTTCTTGCAGAAGAATCGCCGTCTGCCTCAGGAGGGTATCCCCTTCTGCGTGTCCCAGGGTGTCGTTGACTGATTTCAGGCCATCGAGATCCGCCATGACAATACTCAAAGGAAAGCGTCTGCCACGCTCAAGCCTGGCCATCTCCTGTTCAAAATAGAACCGGTTGTAGAGGCCGGTCAGGATATCATGGGAAATCATGAACTGGATTTTTTCTTCCGTCTGTTTCCGCTTCGTGATATTCCTGATGACTTCAATGCCGGCAATGACCTCACCCTGGGCGTTTTTCAAGGGAGAGACGGTGATTTCGAAGTACATCATTCCCTGGCTGCTGGCGAAACGTTTTTCCACGGTGTGAATGCCCCCATCCAAAAAAGAGATTTTCATGTGGCAGTATTCACAAACAGCATCCTTGCGGGCATATGCCTTATAGCAGTATTCGCCGAGATGTTCTCCCACGAGATCCTTATAGATCTGATTCTGGTAGACGATTTTGAAATCCCTGTCATGGATGCTTATGCCATCACCGATAGCGGCGATGACGGCATCTGTCCTGGCTTTTTCATCTTCGACTTTTAAAATGGCGCTCTTGAGTGCTTCTTCCGTGCAACGGCGATCGGTAATATCCTGCAGAAAAGCCAGCCTGGCAATTTCACCTCCCCATTCCATCTCCAACATCCGAACTTCAATGGCCATGGTTTCGCTGTCTTGCCGATGAATAAGAAACTCGCCACCGTTGTTTTCAGCCCATGGAAAATCTGGGGATTTGCCCAGCAATTCATGGACCGGACGGCCAAGTAATTTGCCCGCGGCCTTATTGGCGAACTGCACCAAACCGTGCTTTCCAAAAACAATTAAGCCCGCACCATTTTTTTCTATTATTGTGGCGGAAGATGATAGGATTGGCTCCGGATTCAGGCCACAATGGGTATTCTGATGTTCTGACATTGTCTTGCTCCGCGCAAGTTTCACATTAACCGGCAAGCATTCGCAAAATTTATAAAATTATATTACTAGGTAATTAACTGTTGCTTTTTAGTCAATAGCCATGCTAAAATACGACGCAAATTAGAAAATTGCCCTATGGGAATATCCCCATAAAATATGTATTATCTCAATAAAATAATTTAATCCATCTTCTTGAAGCAATAAATATACCCAGTAATTATTTTTAGCAAATAAATTAATCATGACCGACAAAATAAATTATTCAGAAATATTTATTGCCCAGCGGATCAAGCAGCTCCGACAGGCAAAAGGATTGACCCAGAAGGCATTCGCGGGTTCACTGGGTATTGTGCAAGGTTATTTGAGCGGCATAGAGCAAGGCAAAAAAATACCCTCCTATACCCTCCTGATGGCCATATGTCATATCCATGGGGTGACTGAGGAATGGCTATTTGGCGGTATGGATGCAGAATTTGCGGAGAAACCGCAACAGAAGGAACAATTTTCGGCAGATGTGCCGAGGGGGGTACCATTAATCAGAAACATTCCCGAGAATTTTCCGAATGAAATCAGTGAAAATGCGATATCTGATTTTATTCGTCTTCCGGATATCCCCGAAGGATGCTATGCCACCATCGCGGTTGGAGATTTCATGGCTCCGACGATCCGGGATGGCGACCTGGTGATCTTCAAACCTGGCGCCGAGTTCGGCAATCGAAGCATTGTTCTTATGACTAACAAATGGGGAGAAGTGATTCTGCGCAGATATCGAATGACCGGGGAAGAGGTGTTTTTTTCTCCCGAAAACACGGTTTATGCTCCATTCAAAGCCGATGCGAATACGAGGATATTCGGCACCGTGATCGATGTCTGGAGACGGGTGAAGATGTAAAGGCTTAAGGCTTAAGAAGCTAACCATCCCTTTAATGATCGAATCAATTTCAAAGGTCTTGATTTTTGTTCAATCGGCCCTTCCCACCTCGACGACCAGATCGGCTCCGCTCCCTCCGCTTAGCTACCGCACCGTCCGATCCCATTCGGGGGCGTAGGATAGTTGATGCCGGCCGTGTCCCCCAACTGTATAACCCGTTCTATCTTGCCGTCGCTACCCGATGTGGCGATTACCCTAGCCCCGGCCACCAGGGAGAACCGCGGCGCGAAGATCGACACGGCTCCGATTTTGCCCGATCAATCCGGCCAAACCCGACATAACTCCGGGCGTCATCATGCATTACGCTATTAATGGACCGTTGTTCATTAATAGAGGAAGGCAAGGGGTTCTTGACATTTTATGTTATGTGTAGTTAAATCGACCGATCATGAATTAAATTTGTAAAACAGGGAACGATTTGATGATAAAGATAGTGCGAAATTGCTCGAAAATCCTGGCGGGAGTGCTGCTGGCAATGCTTCTGGCGGCGTGCGGGAGCAAGAATGCTGATACGACGACAGCTACCTCTTCACCGAGTCCTCAGGTCTTCTATTCCCACAGCGTGGCCTTTGGCAATCATACAACACTCACCTGGGGAGTCAATACCTTCGGCCAATTGGGTAATGGTGGCAGAGCAGCCAAAACGACCCCGGTGGCAGTCCATGGTGGCGCTGCCACAGGTGTGGAAGGTATCTCCGCCGGAGGAACGCACACCCTTGCCTTCAAGAACAACAGCAGCGTCTATGCCTGGGGGAACAACTATTATGGAGAACTGGGGAATAATTTAACCACGGCGAGCACAAAACCGGTCAAGGTTCTCAAAAGCACCACCCCCAAAGAGTTCCTGCCCGGGATTATCGCGGTTGCTGCCGGCGGGCACCAATTTAGCCTGGCCCTTGACAGCACTCATGTTGTCTGGGCATGGGGAAACAATAGCGTGGGGCAGTTGGGGTCGGGGAAAGTAACGCCAACGCTCGAAAAAATCGCAAAGCAGGTGCCCTCCCCCCTCCCTGTCAACATCACCATGATAGCCGCAGGCGGGAGGCACGGCCTTGCCCTGGATAGTGGTGGGACCGTATGGAGCTGGGGGTCTAACAAAGACGGCCAACTGGGGCAGGGGCTGCCGGATACCAACATCCCCACCCCTGACTTGGTTAAGAATGTGGCTGATGGCACTGGTAATCTCACGGGTGTCATTCATATCGCCGCCGGGGGGGGCCACAGCCTTTTCGTGGACAACGCTTTCAATGTCTGGGCCTGCGGCTTAAACATTTATGGACAGCTTGGGGACGGGTCCACCACTAACAGGAAAGATGGCGTCGTGCCGGTACTAAAAGATGCTATACAGCTCACGGGGGCGACTGCCGTTGCCGCCGGTCTCGACCACTCACTTGCTCTGATCAACGGAGAGGTCTGGGCCTGGGGGAACAACTGGAACGGCCAACTGGGGTATCCGAAAAATTTCAAAACCAACACACCGGTAACAAGCCCGGACGAGGTGCGTACCAATGAAGCGAAACACCCGGTTTTAGACAGCATTATCAAGATCGTTGCCATAGGCAACCACAATCTCGCTTTGAGGAATGTTAACGGTACACTTTCCCTTTGGGCCTGGGGGGACAACACATTCGGCCAGCTTGGGAACGGTAAGACCACCGACAGCGCATATGCCATAGAGGTAACGGGTATCCTGAATCCCGATCTGTACATGCCTGTACCAATACCCTGAAGGGCGGCAGTGGTATCATCTCCAAGCCCAGTCAACTGCACGGATGCTCCGGGGAATACATATCCCCCGAGAATAGTTATGTTTTTTGCCGGGGGAATGGCATTGCCGCTCCCCCTTTTTACTTGACTTAAGCTCGTGGAATACGGTATCTTGCCAGTTTATGAAATCTGCCGGCTTCGGGATCTGAGAGAAAGGTATAGGGTTTGATGGAAGAACTCAGCGAGCTTTTGCTGCAGAGAAGAAAAAAGGTGGATGCGCTCTGGGAGGCGGGGATCAACCCCTATCCGAACGATTTCCGGCCAAGCCACACGTCGCAGGACCTGGTGGACGCCTATGGTCATCTGGAGATGATCGAGGAAGACGCCCGGTCCTTTGTGGTGGCCGGCCGGATTATCGCCCGCCGCTCCTTCGGCAAGGCCGCTTTTATCCAGATGCAGGACCGCAAGGGGCGTATCCAGCTCTATGTGAAGAAGGACGCTGTCGGTGATGCGGTCTTTGCCGATTTCCAGACCTTCGACATAGGCGACATCATCGGCGCGGCCGGCTATCCGTTCCGGACCAAGACAGGTGAGCTTTCTCTCCATGTCACCGCGATCAGGCTCCTGACCAAGTCGCTTTTGCCGCTCCCGGAGAAGTTCCACGGTCTTACCGACGTGGAAACCCGCTACCGGCAACGCTATGTGGACCTGATAGTCAACCCCGAGGTGCGCGATGTCTTCATCATGCGCTCCCGGATCATCACCCTTATGCGCGAATTCATGACGGCCCACGATTTCCTAGAGGTCGAGACCCCGATGATGCAGCCTATCCCCGGGGGTGCGACGGCCCGGCCTTTCGTGACCTATCATAACACCTTGGACATGCAGCTGTTCCTCCGGATCGCCCCGGAACTATATCTGAAAAGACTGGTGGTCGGCGGGTTCGAAAAGGTCTTCGAAATCAACCGCAACTTCCGCAACGAGGGGATTTCCGTCCGCCACAACCCGGAATTCACGATGATGGAATTCTACCAGGCCTACGTCAC
>JBGPID010000236.1:0-5110 GCA_041484725.1 Geobacteraceae bacterium
AAAAGTGCGCGTTTATCAGCCGGGTGGGGACACCGGAAGAAGAGGTGGTGTTCGACCTGGAGAGCCTTCTGGGGCGGAAGCTGGATTACCTGTCGATGCTGATAGTGAAGAAGTAGAACTGCAGGAGGTTTTCGTTGCCAAAGATCCATTTCATCGGCGCCGGTCCCGGCGACCCGGAACTGATAACGGTCAAGGGCGCCCGCCTGCTGGCCGGGGCGGACGTTGTCGTCTTTGCCGGGAGCCTGGTGGACCGCGAACTGGTGCGGACCTACGCCCCCGATGCGGAGGTCTGGGACTCCGCCGGCATGACCCTGGAGGAGACCATCCGGGTGATGGCCGGGGCGGTGGCTGCTGAGAGGCGGGTGGTGCGCCTCCATACCGGCGATCCCTCCATCTATGGCGCCATCCAGGAGCAGATGGCGGCGCTGGATGAACTCGGCATCGACTACGAGGTGATACCGGGGGTGACGAGCGCCTTTGCCGCCGCCGCCCTCCTCAAGCAGGAGCTGACTCTGCCGGAGGTCTCCCAGACGGTAATCTTCACGCGGATCGAGGGGAATACCCCGGTGCCGGAGCGGGAACGGCTCGCCGAGATCGCCCGGATCGGCGCGACCATCGTCATTTACCTCTCGGTGGCCATGATCGACCGGGTGGTGGCGGAACTGCTCGCAGGGGCCTACACGCCGGCAACCCCGGCTGCCGTGGTCTGCCGCGCCTCCTGGCCCGATGAGGAGGTGGTTGAGGGGACCCTTGCCGACATCGCGGTGAAGTCTATGGGTGCGGGGATCGACAGACAGGCGCTGATAATAGTCGGTGACGTGCTGCAGGCCCGAAAAAAAGGCCTCAAGGCAAAATCGCTCCTCTATGACAAGGGCTTTTCCCACGAATTTCGCAAGGGGATTGTGACATAACCTCACACCTTTATTGATTCCTTCTTGGGTTAATCATGCGTATCGCCATCATTGCCATAACCCGCAACGGCGCCAGGCTCGGAGCACGATTGAAGGAGAGTTTTGCCGGCTCGGAACTGTTCGTCCTCCAGAAGTACGCCGGCCAGGCGGGGAAAGGCGCCATCCTTTTTACCGGGGAAGTCCACGAACTGGTAAGGGATCTCTGGCAGGAGAACGACAGTCTTGTCTTCATCATGGCGACCGGCATTGTCGTGCGGCTGATTGCCCCCCATTTGCAGGGGAAGGAGCGTGACCCTGCGGTGGTGGTGATGGACGATGCGGGGAAATTCGCGGTCTCGCTCCTCTCCGGACACCTGGGGGGGGCGAACGAACTTGCCTGCAAATGCGCGTTCCTGACCGGCGCGCGTGAAGTGATAACAACCGCCACCGACGCCAATTGCCTCCCCTCTTTCGACATGCTGGCCAAGGAAGAAGGTTGGGTAATCGACGACATCTGCCGGGTCAAGACCCTCAACGTCCTCCTCCTGGATGATGAGGAGATTGCGGTGGTGGACCCGTCAGGCCGGGTGCGCCCCTTTTTCCACGGCCGGGGGAAGCTCGTTTTTTATGACACGTTCATGGACGCATTCCGAAGCGGCGCCAAGGGATACCTGTTCGTCACCAACCGCCACCTCCCACCCCAGGCGCAGTCGAGAAACCTGCTGGTCCTTCGTCCGAAAAACCTCGTACTGGGAATCGGCTGCAACAGCGGAACTTCCCCGGAAGAGATCGAAGAGGTGGTAAACTGTAACCTGAAACGGAAATTCCTCTCCTTAAAGAGTGTCAAATCCATCGCCACCGCCTCCGCCAAACAGGATGAGGTAGGGCTTCTGGCCTTTGCCGCAAAATGGGGGATCCCCCTGGAATTTTATGCGAGCGACGAACTGAACGCGGTTACCGCGCCATCCCCTCCATCTCCCCATGCCATGGAAGCGATCGGCGCAACCGGGGTCGCCGAGCCCGCCGCACTCCTCGCCTCAAGCAATGGAAGCCTGCTGCTGAAAAAGGTAAAGAGTGGCAATGTCACCCTGGCAATAGCGGAAACGGCAAATTAATAAGGATTTTTTATGGCGAAATTATTCGTTGTCGGTATCGGTCCCGGCGACCTGAAACATATGACCTTCGAAGCGCGGGAGGCGGTGGAGAATGCCGAGGTGGTGGTTGGTTATAAGACCTACCTCGATCTCATCACCCCACTCCTGGCAGGCAAGGAAGTCGTTTCTTCCGGCATGACAAAGGAGGTCGAGCGGTGCCGAGAGGCGCTACGTCTGGCAGCGTCGGGAAAGACGGTTGCCCTGGTGTCCGGCGGCGATGCAGGGATCTATGGCATGGCCGGCCTGGTTCTGGAACTGGCGGATGGAAAGGCAGGGGCAATTCATGGGCGAATCGCCGGTGAGTTTCTCACTAAATTACCCCTACATGACGTTGAGATCATCATTATCCCCGGCGTCTCTGCCGTTCAGGCGGCAGCAGCGCTCCTTGGCGCCCCGCTCATGCATGACTTTGCCGTCATCTCCCTCTCCGACCTGCTCACCTCCTGGGACTTGATCGAAAAGCGCCTTCGGGCGGCGGCCGCAGCCGATTACGTGGCGGCCATCTACAATCCGCGCAGCAAGGGCCGGGTCACCCAGCTCGATAAGGCCCGCAAAATATTCCTGTCGGTCCGCAGCCCGGATACCCCGGTCGGTATCGTTCGCAACGCCTGCCGGCCGGGAGAGGAGAAAGTGGTTACCACCCTTGGCGCTATGCACACCGTAGCCGTTGACATGTACTCCATCGTCATCATCGGCAACTCCGCGACATTTCTGGACAGGGACGGGCGAATGGTGACCCCGAGGGGGTATGCCGTGAGGAGTGAGGAGGGAGGAGTGAAGAGAAAAAAGTCTTTGTCCCTCACCCCTCATCCCTCAACCCTTACCAATGACGGCAAGGCCGTCATGTTCTGCGGCACCGCCTCTGACGTGGGGAAATCGGTAATGACCGCCGGCTTTTGCCGGATCCTGAAAAAGCGCGGTTTGGCAGTGGCGCCGTTCAAGTCCCAGAACATGGCGCTCAACTCCTTCGTCACCCCGGAGGGGGGGGAGATCGGCCGGGCGCAGGCGGTCCAGGCCGAGGCATGCGGCATCCCCCCCCATACGGACATGAATCCGGTGCTCTTGAAGCCGAACACCGATACGGGAAGCCAGGTCATCGTCCAGGGCAAGGTGGTCGGGAACATGGCGGTGCAGGAGTACACCGCCTTCAAACTCACGGTGTTCGAGAAGGTCCGGGAGAGCTTCGCACGGCTCAGCTCCCGGTCTGATTTCATCGTTATCGAAGGGGCGGGGAGCATCGCCGAAATCAACCTGAAGAGCCACGACATCGCCAACCTGCGGGTGGCGGAGATGGCCGGCTGTCCGGTGATTCTCGTCGCCGATATCGACAGGGGCGGGGTATTCGCCCAGATCATCGGTACCATGGAGCTTCTGGAGCCCCATGAACGGCAGCGGGTCAGGGGGATCATCATCAACAAGTTTCGGGGTGACCCCTCGCTTCTCCACCCAGCCATTGAATTCGTGGAAGAAAGGACCCAACTGCCGGTGCTGGGGGTTATCCCCTGTTTTACCGGGTTCCGCATCCCGGATGAAGACAGCGTGGCGCTCTCTAAACGAGGACCGGGGAACAGGGAACAGGAAACAGTGGAAAACAGAATCCGGATCGGCGTGGTAAAACTGCCGCGCATCTCCAATTTCACCGATTTTGACGCCCTGGAGGCCGAACCCGATGTGGAACTCCGTTACATCGATGGCGCCCGCGAGGTTGAGGGGATGGACGTGCTGATTCTGCCGGGGAGCAAGTCCACCATCGCCGATCTCCGGTTCCTCAGAGAACAGGGGCTGTTCAGGGCGATAAAGACGTTCGCGGGGATGGTTGTTGGGGTCTGCGGCGGTTACCAGATGCTGGGGCATCGGGTGCTCGATCCGTTCAACCAGGAATCCCGTATTCGCAAGGCAGAAGGACTGGGGCTCCTGGATGTGGAAACCGTCATGCTGATGGTGAAGGAGACTCATCAGGCCGAAGCCCGGCTCCTCCCCGCAGGGGAGCGGATCGCTCCCGGCTGCAGGGAGAAGCTCATCTGCTACGAGATCCATATGGGAGAGACTGTAATCGGGCCGCAGGCGCGTCCCTTTGCCACCATCACCCGCCGCTCCGGCAAGGAGATGAAAATCAGCGATGGCGCGGTTTCTCCTGACGGGCGGGTGTTCGGCACTTATCTCCACGGAATCTTCGACAATGATGGATTCAGAACCGCCTTTCTTAACCGGCTCAGAGTGGAAAAGGGGTTTCGGACGAAAGCCGCTGTTCCGGCCCAGGCAGATCCGTTCGACCTCCTGGCGGAGCACCTGGAACGGCATCTGGATATGGAAAAACTGCTGGCAATCTGCGGACTGAGTTAATCCGCAAGGGGGGAAATGATTATCGGCTTATGGGAGTATGATCGGCAAGTGATTCTTGCCGCCGTTATCCTTGACCTCCTCATTGGCGATCCCCGCTGGTTCCCCCATCCGGTGGTGTATATTGGCCGTCTCATTGAGGCTTTGGAGAAGGCGCTCCGGCGTCTGGTCCGCAATGAGAGACTCGCCGGGGTGCTGCTCCTGGTCATGACGGTTGGCATCACCTGCGGGGTGGGCGTAGTGTTCCTGAAGGGGGCTTACGCCGTAGGCCCATACCTGGGCTTAGCCGTGGCAGTTATCCTCTCTTGGAGCTGCATCGCCGCCCGCTCTCTCCATAGGGAATCGCGTCTGGTGGCTGACACCATCGGCCAGGGAGACCTGGTCAAGGCGCGAAGATATCTCTCAAACATCGTCGGCCGGGACACGGCGGAGCTGGATGAACAGGAGGTCTGGCGGGCGACCGTGGAGACGGTGGCGGAGAACACCTCCGATGGCGTGATCGCGCCACTTTTCTACCTCTGCCTCGGCGGGCCTGTGCTCGCCATCGCCTACAAGGCGGTGAATACACTCGATTCCATGGTGGGATACAGGAACGAGCGTTACAAAAGCTTAGGCTGGGCGTCGGCGCGATGCGACGATCTGGCGAACTTCATGCCGGCGCGGCTCACAGGGCTGCTCATGGTCGCTGTTGCGCCGCTGTTCGGATTTCCGCTGGGGAATGCATGG
>JBGPID010000237.1:0-5092 GCA_041484725.1 Geobacteraceae bacterium
CACCATCCTGGGCGCTGACCATACCAAGACCGCCACCATAATAACCGGAGGCGTTAACAGTTACAGGTCCTACCCCAACAGTGAAGCCAGGGGCGATGCCGATGGAGGTGTTATGCCCACCGGGACGGGTTACACCTAGTGCGCGTGTATCCTGCTGCCACATACCTTCCAGCCATGCATGGACGGATCCACCCTTGAAGGTGGTTGCATAGGAGAGTTCAGCCTCAAAGCGAGGCAGGTTCTGTTTGCCTGATTGGCCTGAAATGGCATAGGGTTCGGCGATTTCCAGGGCTGCCTTGAATCCGGCCATATCGGGGGTTGTGTAACGGAACTGGGGGCCGAAGTTGGTGTAGAGGTAGCCGTAGCCGATGTGGCCCAGCGAAGTACCGGAGCGGACAACGCTCATATCGACGACACCGGCGCTGAAGAGGGTCATGTCGTTAAGGATGTTCTGCCCCTGGAAGAGGTTGAGGGCGCGGCCGGCGAGAAATTCGCCGAATTTTCCCTTGGCGGTGTAATAGAATTCACGAAAGTCAATATTGGGGTTTGTGTTATAGTGTGAATTAGCAATAGGACCTGTAAAATAACCAGGTAAATCACCTCCGCCGCTGTTGTTCTGCACGTTCACATACATGGCGGCCCGCACATTGGAATCGATGCCGGCGGTCGTCGGGGCCTTGATGTTGAAGGCGATGATCGACGGCAGCAGGCCTACCCGCACGCCGAATTTCTGTGTCGAATCGGTACCAAGAAGGCCAGCGGCGTTATTGTTACCGCTTTCCGCCTGATAAGCGCCGAAGATGTTGACGATGCCGTCCGTGCTGAGCTGCCAGCCGTTCTCGCCACCGACCGTGAATGCCGCCTGGGCCGGACCGGCCATAACAACGGCCAGCGCCACAAGCAATGCACCTATACTTAGTTTCTTCATCTTTGTTACCTCCATCATTTTAATTTAAATTTTAGTTCATGTACCCTTGGAGAAGATGTTTCCCCCTCTTACAGCACACGACCCTGTCATGGATCTTCAATCAACATCGCACATGCAGGCGCCAGGGCTGAAGGCTGATTTATTCCTTGCGCCTTCAGTCCATTAACCTGAATAAATAACATTTCATTAATGAAACAATGTTCTACCTGTTTTGCGTGGACAGAAAAAACGGGCGGGGGTCGAAGGAGACACCTACCCCCCGCCCTAATCCACGACAGTCACTCAATTACTGGGTGGGATCCAGTTTCTTCCAGTTGTTCCATACCCATTCTTTGTCGAACGGGGTGCGTTTGAACGGCATGACTTCGGTGGCCAGGTCATGATGAGCGAAGACCTTGCGCAGTGTCAGGGTGACCGGCTTGGTGCGGACCTGCCACTTCGCGGCATGTTCCGGAGACAGAGGTGGTTCATATTTGATCAGTTTGTACTGCATGGTGCCGGAGCCGATCTTCTCGCCTGCGGTCATGGTGATACGGGGGCTGAAGCCGTTGACGATCTTGAACTTGTCTTGGCCCGGCTTGACACCCTTTTCTGCCGCCACGGAGCCCGGGGTGATCGGGGCGGCGTCGATGGCGTCGAGGGTCGCCATTTCACAGGCGATCATGTCTTTGCTGGCGAAGATCCCGACGTCCGGACAGATGGCCATGCCGGCCCACGGGAAGCAGTCGCACTCGGGAACTACGTCGATGGCGAAGTTGAAGAAGCCGATCTTCCCTCTTTCAAAGGTCTTCATGGCGCCCAGAGCTGAGTCGGCATGGGCGATCATGGCATTGGGGAAGTAGTTTTCTTCGAAGGTTACACCGGTCATGCCGGAGAAGATGCAGGTAACCTGGCATGAATAGCAGAGACGGCAGCGCTCGGGCCACCACTCTTTGCCGTGCTCGAAGACCTTGTGAGCGTTGCGCGGGCAGGAGTCGTCGCACATCTGGTGGAACTTGCACGCCATGCCGGGGCATTTGTCGGTGAATTTCGGGAAGCCGATGGCGTCATGCGGATCGCCCCAGTGGGCCAGATGGGTGATGTACTTGCCGCGTTTTGACTGGCAGCCGATGCCGAGTTGCTTGTTTACCCCACCGTACATGGTGATGGAGTGGCCGCGGGCGTGGGCGAGAATGATCATGGAATCGGCTTCCGCAATGGCGCGGCCGATGAAGGTTTCCTTGAGGATAAGCCCCTCAGGGAGGTCGACTCTCATGTCGTCTTCGCCGGAGTAACCGTCGGCGATGAGAACCGGGCATTTGAAGGTGGCGCTGTTGTAGCCGTGGCGGATCGCCCCTTCCATCTGGAACTGGGAGATCGCCATGTTGTCGAAGGTGTGGTAGGAGAGGGTACAGTCATTAACTACGTAAGGATTCCCGCCGCATGCCCTTACTTCTTCGCAGATGGCGGCGATATATTCCGGACGGAGGATAGCGGTGCGGTTGTATTCGCCATAGTGAATCTTAATGGCGACCTCGTCCCCTTTGTCGAAGCACTCATTCATTTTTGATTCATAGAACAGGTCCTTCGCCTTGCAGATCATCGACTCGGTCCAGTTGGTGGCGTTGGCTTCGGAGAACCATACCGGCGCTGGGCCAGACGTGGTGTAGGGACCCCACGTATGCTTAAAACCGCCGTAGCTCTTCGCCTGATAAGTGTCCCTGCCTCCGATTACTGGGCCTGACATTTCATGCCATTTGGTCGGTTCAACAATCATTTCATCACTCATAAACTCGCTCCTTTCATTTGGTTGTTTAGGGGTGGAATCACTCCCTGGTTTCCATTTCCGGCCGGCTTGAGAAGCGGGGCTCCACCAATAGTCCCGACAAGCTGTTTTCTGCAACCCTCCTTTGGCGCCATTTTTTGCCGGTCGGAGCCCTGGAATTGTTAATCTCATGTTAATGGAATCAGTTGTTCACCTCTTGTTAATTAAGAATCCCTTTTTACTTGCAACCGAAGTGCCAAAATGTAAAACACCGTTTTTGTTGAAATAATCTAATTTCCAACGTTTCGCGCCGACGTCCAACAATGCGGAGTTATCGGACAATAGTCATAAAACCGCGTGGAAACAAGTAGTTAAAATATTGTGGAATTGCTCTACAGCGTAGAGTATTTTCCCACTTTTCTGCTAGATGCGGCATTGAACGAATCAATTCCCGAATCATTGGGAAATTTTTTTCAAAATTTAAAAATTAAGGATCATTATTACTTGAAAACGGAACTCGATCTGACCTTCTGGTACGAGTATTGCTGTTTAAAAATGCAATTTTGATGGCAATGCTAAGAGAAAACCTTAATCGGAGCTTCTTGAAATCTTTTAATATTCAAATTCCGAATCAAATCAGTTCTTCATCCCCCGCAGATGGGGGCTGGAACTATCTTTCAGCGTTCTCATGCCTTGGGACGGGAAATTATATAATGTAACTTTTAGATTGATCTGCTATAGTAAGGCGCGTAGAGATTAATACAACTTTCTCTGAAAAGCAAATGTTTTTTTAAAAAAAGGATCTGCGCATGGAAAAAAACGATTTTTCATTACGCCATTACAAGTTTGAGGTGCCAGAGATCATTTTCGGCCGGGGGCTCCTCAAGCAGGTAGGGTCTTGCGCACGCCGACTCGGGGGACATAAGGTATTTCTGGTCAGCGATCAGGGACTTTTCAATGCGGGATGGGTCGATCAGGTCATCAACAACCTGCTACAGTCAGACATGGCATTCGTCTATTACGACCAGATAACCCCCAACCCCAAGGATAGCGAGATTGAAGAGGGAGCCAAGGAGTACATCCGCCAGGGCGCTGACGTGATCGTCGGGCTTGGCGGCGGCAGCGCCATGGATGCCGCCAAGGGGATAGCGATCCTGGTTTCAAATGGAGGCAGGATCAGGGATTTCGAAGGACCGGACAAGATCATCCGCCCCCTCCCCCCCCTCGTTCTCTGTCCCACAACCTGCGGCACCGGTTCCGATGTATCCCAGTTCGCCATTATTACCGACAGCAAACGGCGCTGCAAGATGACTATCATGAGCCGCTGCATTGCGCCGGACATCAGCCTCACCGACCCGGACACGCTCACGACCCTTCCCGATGAATACGTCTGCACAACCGCTTCCGATGCACTCAGTCACGCCATGGAAGCCTTTTTCTCCGTGGCTTCCACCTCATTTACCGATGTCCATGCAATAAAGGCCATGCGCTTCCTTTCCAAGAGCATGGTGAACGCCGTCCGGGAACGCAATCCCGAGGACCTGGAGAATCTCTCCCGGGCGAGTCTGCATGCGGGAATGGCCTTCTCCAATTCCCTTCTGGGTATCGTTCACGCCCTGGCGCACCCTATCGGCGGCTATTACGACGTAAACCACGGCAGCGTAAACGCGATTCTCCTCCCGGAGGTACTCCGCTACGATCTCCCGGTTGTCACGGACAAATTGCCCGAACTCGCCTGGGGGCTGGGACACTATACCAAGGGAGATGCCAACGGATCTGCGGAAATGGTGCAGGATACCGTTGAAGCACTGCTCGAAGCCAGCGGAGCGCCACGGAGTCTCAGAAGCATCGGGGTTGCCCGGAAAGATCTGCCCGGTCTGGCGCGTAAGGCGCTCGAGGATATCTGTATCATCACCTCACCGCGAGCGGCGGATGAAAAGGATTTGTTAAGAATACTGGAGAAATCGTTCTAATGGCACAAGTCAAACGTACTCATATTGATGAATCAAGTCTCGATCGTCTCTTAGGTCTCGAAAGCTCCAAAATCGGTTATTACTCCGAAGTCAAGCAGAAGATCCGGGAGCTGGAAGCCGCCAATTTGGGATTGCGCGCCAAGTCCAGCGAACTTCAGGCAGTTTTCGACTCCATCGGGGATGGAGTTGCCATCTATAACGGCAGCGGCCACGTCCAACACCGGAATCACGTCTGCCCCCGCCTCTTTCCCCGGGAAACCCTTGTGGGGACATCCTGCCGCAGTCTTTTCCATCCCGAGCTCCCCTATTACCCCCAGTATTGCCCGGTGGAGCGGGCGCTTTCCGGAGAAAGCGTACATATATCTATTACGATTAACAAAGATTCCGCGGAGACCCGCTATTTCGATGTCACGGCAACACCAATCGGAGATTCTGTCGGGGGGCAGA
>JBGPID010000238.1:0-5061 GCA_041484725.1 Geobacteraceae bacterium
ATGGAATGGCCTATGTTGTATTCCTCGATACCGCCGACGGCGGCCACTTTTCTAATGTTGGTGTAATTCAGGCCGTGGCCGGCATTGACTCCGAGGCCCAGCTTCGCCGCCAGCTTGACCGCATTCTCGATCTTGATCAACTCCTGCTCCTGGCTCTTCCAATCCTTTGCCTCGGCAAAGGCGCCGGTATGGATCTCCACGTAGTCGGCGCCCGCCTTATTGGCGGCCTTGATCTGGTCCGGATCGGGATCGATGAACAGGCTCACGAGCAGGTCCCCTTCCTGGAGCCGCTCCACTGTTTCCGCGACGGTCTGCAGGTGGAGGCGTACATCCAGCCCCCCCTCGGTGGTGAGTTCCTGGCGTTTCTCCGGTACGAGCGTGCAGATGTAAGGCTTCACCGACAGGGCGATGGAGATCATGTCGCGGGTGGCGGCCATCTCCAGGTTGAGCCGGGTCTTGACGGTTTCGCGGAGGAGTCGCAGGTCGCGGTCCTGGATATGACGGCGGTCCTCGCGTAGATGGATGGTGATTCCGTCGGCGCCGGCCAGTTCGGCTATAACGGCGGCGGCAACGGGATCGGGTTCGACCCCGCCCCTGGCCTGGCGGATGGTAGCCACATGATCGATATTAACACCCAGTCTGGCCATGATTATTTCCCCCCGATCTTGTTTCCCACCAGGTCAGCAATCTCCTTGGCCCAGCCGGTAATCTGATACTTGTCCTGCCCTTCGATCATGATGCGCAACAGCGGTTCAGTCCCGGAATAACGGATCAGGATGCGCCCTTCGTCACGCACCTGTCCCTCTATGTTCCGCACCAGAGCGGCGATCTCGGGAATGGTCATGATGTCCCGCTTTTCCGCGACCCTGACATTCACCAGCACCTGCGGCAGAGGAATCATCACCTCCGCCAGTTCGGCGAGGCTTTTGTTCTGCCTGCGCATGATCGCCAGCACCTGCAGTGCCGTCAATGTGCCGTCTCCCGTGGTGTTGTGGTCGAGAAATATCATGTGCCCCGATTGCTCGCCCCCCAGGGTATAGCCCCCCTTGCGCATCTCCTCCACGACATAACGGTCTCCAACCACGGTCTTGATCACTTTGCCGCCAGCCTTCTTCACGGCGATATCCAGTCCCATGTTGCTCATCACCGTGGCAACAATGGTATTTTTCCGCAGTTTTTTCTGTTTCAGGAGGTCAATAGCACAGATGGCCATGATACGGTCGCCATCCACTTCATTGCCGGATTCGTCAACAAAGATGACCCGGTCCGCATCGCCATCCAGGGCGATGCCCAGGTCGGCGCGGTGTTCTTTCACCGCAGCGCTGATCATCTCGGGATGGAGGGAACCGCAGCCGGCGTTGATGTTTGTGCCGTTCGGGTTCACGCCGATGGTGATGACGTCTGCGCCCAGTTCCTCCAGTACCGCGGGCGCTACCTTGTAGGCCGCCCCGTTGGCGCAATCGAGGACAATCTTCAAACCTGTCAGGTCCAGATCCTTCGGGAAAGTGCTCTTGAGGAAAACCACATAACGGCCGGCTGCATCGTCAATCCGGTAGGCCTTTCCCACTTCGGAGGCAGTGGGGCGGAGGGAGTCGATCTGCTTGGAGAAGATCAGCTCCTCGATCCTGAGTTCCATCTCGTCGGGAAGCTTAAAGCCGTCGCGGGAAAAAAATTTGATGCCGTTATCCTGGAAGGGATTATGGGAGGCGGAGATGACGACACCCGCGTCGGCCCGCATGGACGAAGTGATATTGGCAATGCCGGGGGTCGGCAGAGGACCCACGAGGAGAACGTCGACTCCCATGGAACAGATGCCGGCAGACAAGGCGTTTTCGATCATATAGCATGACAGGCGGGTATCCTTGCCGATGACGATCCGGTGTCTTTTATGACCGTCTTTGAATATATAGGCGGCCGCCCTGCCGATCTGCATGGCCATTTCGGTGGTCATGGGGTAAACGTTCGCCACCCCGCGCACTCCGTCCGTGCCGAATAGTTTTTTCATTTCTGTTCTCCTGTAATCACAAGATTCAACCGTTTAAGCGCTGTCACCCTAATTCCCCTTTGTTCCTGCCCTGGCCAGTCCGACTTCTATCGCAGCGGGGGTAACCCGCGTAACCCGCACCCCTTCACGGATGCGGATCGCTGCCTCCAGTGCGGGAAAGGCGGTTGTCCCTTCCCGGGCATCCTTGAGGTCCAGGTGAAGCGTGGGCCGGTCCCCATGCAGCCTCAGCAAAAGTATTTTCGGGCCGGCTACCCTGACGTCAATCCGGGCCAGCGGCCGGCCGACAATAACGAGTCCCGGCGGAAGATTCTCGAAAACGACCGGAACCGACAGGCCGGTTTCCGACTCCCTTTCGGCGGCAACAAAAAGCCAGAGCGCCACCGCCAGAGTGAGCGACAGCACCTTGAGCCCGAGGTTGTGAGTCACTATTTCCCGCATGTTCATTCCAGCCACCGGGGATCCAGAAGCTGCTTCAGGGCCTTGCGCAGGGCGCCCGGCTCAAGATCACGCTTGATCAGGCCGCCGACCGCAAGCGAAATCCTGCCGCTCTCCTCGGAGACCACGATCACCACGGCGTCGACTAATTCGGTCAAACCGATGGCTGCCCTGTGGCGGGTGCCCACGGTCTTGCTGATTTCCGGGTTTTGGGTAAGGGGGAGGAAACAACCGGCCTTGGTCAATTTCCCCCGCTGGACGATGACCGCCCCGTCATGGATCGGTGAATAGGGAAGAAAAATTGAGGTGATGAGTTCACTGGTTACCTTCGCATCTATCTCCGTGCCGACCACAAGAAAGGGATTGAGAGTCATGGACTGCTCGATAACCACCAGAGCGCCGATCCGTTTGTTTGCAAGGGATTCCGCGGCGCCGGCCAGTTCCTCGATGACCCGGTGCACCCCTTCCCTGGTCTGGTCTCCCGCGGGACGGTTGCGACTTAAGGCGAAGAGCGCCCTGCGGATGTCATGCTGGAAAATGATGGCAAGGAGAATAATCAAAGAACCGAGAAAATTGTCGAGAATCCAGTTGAAGGTCTGAAATCCGGTAAACCGCGCTATGACACGACAGAAGAGGAGTATCGCCAGGCCGATGATGATACGGGGCGCCAGTGTTCCTTTCAGCGGCAGGATGACCCGGTAGATGATAAACGCTACCAGCCCGATATCCAGCAGATCGGACAGCCATCCGGAGTTTTTCAGAAAGTCCGTCATCGGTTTCACCAGGACGAGCAACTCTACCGGAAAAGATCCGGTTACCGTAGAGGCTCATGCAAACGTCACGGGGAGGCCGCTCGGCACAATGCAAACGACATATCCAGGACATCCCGCATCTCTTTGACATCATGGGCGCGAAAAATGGAAGCACCGTTGGCAAGCGCTATGGCCATGGTCGCAGCCGTGCCGAAAACCCTTTCCCCTGTTTCCCGTCCCAGGATATGGCCGATGAAAGACTTCCGCGAAGTTCCCACCAGAATGGGACATCCTATGGCCTTGAATTCCGCGAGTCGACGCAGAATCTCCATGTTCCCAGCGACACTTTTGCCGAAACCTATTCCCGGGTCGATAACAATACGTTCCCTTGCTATTGCCGCGGACTCCGCCCTGGCAACGGATTGCCGTAACACCCCGAATATTTCTGAAATCATGGAAGAGTAGTCCGTCTCCTTCTGCATGACCGCAGGCCGTGCGCGGGTATGCATGAGCACCAGGCCGGCGCCTGCCGCCGCGACAACCTCAACCATCCGATCATCGAACTTGAGTGCGCTGATGTCGTTGACGATCTCGGCGCCGGCTGCAAGTCCCTTTTCCGCTACGGTTGATTTGTAGGTGTCAATGGAAACTGGAATTTTCAGGCGGTCGGCAAGTTTTTCGATGACCGGGATTATCCGCCCTAGTTCCTCTGCTTCGTCAACCGGACGGGCAAACGGCCGGGTGCTCTCGCCGCCGATGTCGATGATATCGGCCCCCTCCGCTTCCATCTCCAGGGCTCGCTCCACGGCTTTTTCCGTGGTAAAAAACATGTTGCCGTCGGAAAATGAATCAGGGGTTACATTGAGAACTCCCATGATACAGGCGCGCCGGGAGAGATCCAGAATCCTTTTGCCGATGTCCCACTGGGCCGGAGGATGCGCATCGAGGTCAAGCAAACGCTTGATATCCGCAGCCAGAGAAGGGAGGCCGAAGGGGTTATCGGTGAGCCTGCAGCACAATCTGCGCAGCTGTTTTTCCGTTCCCATGAGGATAACGGTGCAGGATGTATCTCCTTCGTGCGTGTTTCCGGAGAGCGCCGCATCTCCTCCAAGAGAAAGCATCTCCTGCTTCAAGAGACTCCCTTCCCCAGTGTTCACCCCTTCCAGCAGGAGCAGACGATGCACCATCTTTGGCGCCATGTTGCGGATGTTGAACGGATCGACATGAATCTCCGCCAGTTCCTGTTCAGCCTCGGCAGATGAACTTATCGCCAGTAACCTGACCGATAAGGCCATCAGTTGGGTGCTTCCAGGCCCGGAGCCGGGGCCGGTGCCGGGGCCGGGAGCTGCTCCTGGATGGCCCCGGTGATGATCCGGTCGACCTCTTCTCCTGAAAGGTTCTCCTTTTCGATAAGCTCAACGGACAGATGGTGGAGAATGTCAACATTTGCATTCAGCAGTTGAATGACGCGATTGTAATTCTCATCGACTATCCGCCTGATTTCTTCATCGATCTCCACTGCCGTGGCTTCGCTGTAATTTTTGTGGGTGGCCATATCCCGGCCGAGGAAGACCTGTTCGTCCTTTTTGCCGAAGCTGACCGGACCGAGCCTGGTGCTCATCCCCCATTCGCAAACCATTTTCCGCGCTATATCGGTGGCCCGTTCTATATCGTTGCCGGCGCCGGTAGTCATGGTATTGAAGATAATCTCTTCCGCCGCCCGTCCCCCCATCAACACGGCAATCCTGTTCAGGAGCGATTCACGAGAATAACTGTGCTTATCTTCGATGGGGAGCTGCATGGTCATGCCGAGCGCCCGGCCGCGGGGAATGATGGATACCTTATGCACCGGATCGGTGCCCGGGATCA
>JBGPID010000239.1:0-5012 GCA_041484725.1 Geobacteraceae bacterium
CACCCCATGCTTCTGGAGCCTTTCCGCCACGTTGACGATGTTGCGGATCTCATAGGTCATTTCGCCCGCGCCGGTGCTTACCAGATCACTTCTCATTGACTACCTCGCTGATAGATATAAAATTGATAAACCTTGAAAATGAAAAGGCCGCGGGGAAGAACCCACGGCCTTAAGAGTATGTGCAAACGGGAATACTGCTCCTACAAGGCAGAGGGCTGACTTGCGGCGGAAAACGCCGCGGCGGCGATAGCTCGTGCCTCTGATGCATATTTAATGGAAAAAATACCGTACATGTCTTATTTAACTAGCACACACTCTCCCTCAAGTCAACGTTTTTGTAGGTTAAATATTATTCGAGGTTAATCTGGAAACGGCCGTCGCCGTCTCTCCAGGGGAGCCAGCCGCTAAAGCCGGAATCGCTGTTTACCAGGACCCAGTCGCCTCTGATATCGATCAGCCGCAGGTTTTCCTGTCCGGAGAGGAGGGATGTCGGCGGCGATGTTTCCGAAGGTCCCGCGTGGAGCGCGTAAACCCCCTTTTTCAGACCGGGTGGAAGCCGGGCAAAGCGTCCCTTGAGAAAATCCTCCCAGGTGGTATACTCCCACCAGCGCGCCATCTCCACCCATCCTTCCCGCCCGGCGTCATCATAGGCGATGCGCATCCAGTTCCCTTTTTTCCCCATGACCGCCACCGGGTATTCACCAGCGGGCGTTCGCAGGATGGAGGAGAGGAGGGGGATTGCCCCCGGGGTGCGCTCGGCGATCCTCTCCACTCCAGGATCGCGGTAAAATGGTATGGGCGCCGAACCGGCCGGGCGCACCTGTTGTAAAGGGCGGATAATCATCACCCCGCTGCCGCTGTAAGGGCGTGGCTGCTGGGCGTTAGCGGCCGGCAGGAATAAAGACGCTAGAAAAAGGAATATGGGAAGAGAGCGCGCGAAGATCATATAATCCTTGAAACGGCAGTTAACCACAGATAAATAGGATAAACACGGATAAAAGCAAACCTTAACAGGATACACTTCCACCATATCGGGTAAGCGTATTAATGTCTTTATCTTGTTGATTTATCTGCGTTCATCTGTGTGCATCCGTGGTTAAATGCTTTTTTACAGATTTAACCGTTCAGGAGCCGTTTTAGTTGCGCGAGGTATTCGGCCGCTTCCGCTTCTCCCTCGGCAGGCGCCCATTTTCCTTTTTCCTCATCGGTAAGCGCCAGGTAGGGTCCGGCCTTGGCCTCGAAAAAGACCGTCCCGCTCTCCAGGCTTACCACTGTATGGAACAGGCCGTGCGGGATATCTACTGCCACTGCATTGCCGGACGCGGCGATAATCGTCCGGCTCCGGATATTGCCTGCCTCATCGAAAACCACTACCCCCATCCGGCCCCGCACCATGACCATTGATTCGTCCTTTGCCGGGTCCAGATGCCGGTGGGGGCGAATGTAAGACTCCGGTTCCATGGCATTGAGGAGCCGGTGACAGCAGAAGTCGTCGCCGGTGTGGAGATTGAAGTTCTTGCGCCGGCGCGGGTTCTCCCCGGCTTCGGCGGTAAGCCGGTCAAGCAGTTTCTGATCGATGATGCGCACGGATGACTCCTGTGAATCGTTTAACATCGATCCCAGACTAGCAGAGCGGCCGGCATCAGGCAAGGGGGAATTGTTGTTTACAAACAGGGGTAAATAATTTACATTAACCAGCGCGTTTTCTATCCCGGAAAAAGCAGTTTCGCGCAAAGCACGCCAAGAACGCGCTTGTGCGCCATAGCGCTTCAGCGCGCAGGCGCAAAGGGGAAACAACCAATTATCTGGCTCTAGCCTTTCACCCTATTGGATTGAGTCTCTATCTTCTATAAAGTATTTAGAATTTCTTGCCACCTCCGCCAAAGCAGACTTGGCTGCGGCGGCCGGGTGCGGATTTTGCGCCTTTGCGCGAGTTATTGCCGTTTTTGAGGTTTATACGTTATCGAGGGAGTTTATGGACGAGTTGAAAAGTACACCGCTCATCTCCGAGCATGAGAGCCTCAAGGCGCTCCTTGCCCCGTTCGGCGGATGGAATATGCCGATCCAGTACGAGGGGATCATCGCCGAGCACCGCTGGTGCCGTGAGAAGGCGGCACTGTTTGATATCTGTCATATGGGCGAGTTTCATTTCCAGGGGGACTTCGCAACCAGCGGTCTGGAGGAACTCTTCACCTTTTCCGTCACCGGCATTCCGCTCGGCCGTTCCCGCTACGGCTTTATCCTCAACGAGAGGGGAGGAATCATCGACGATCTGATCGTTTTCCGCCTGGGGGAGAACGAGGTGATGATCGTCACCAACGCCTCCACCATCGACAAGGATCGCGCCGCCATTAGCGCCGGGCTCAAGGGGGGGGAATTGCGGGACATCTCCGCCGTAACGGGAAAGCTGGACCTCCAGGGGCCGCTGTCGCGGGATATACTGGTTGAGGTGTTCGGTCCGGAAATTGCCGCCATCCCCTACTTCAAATCGATCAGGATGCATCTCTTGGGCGTCGAGGCGATCGTCAGCCGCACCGGTTACACAGGCGAACTGGGGTACGAGATATTCATCCCCAATGATAAGGTGGTGGAACTCTGGCGACTGCTTCTCGCCGACGAACGGGTCAAGCCGGCGGGGCTGGGGGCACGTGATCTGCTCCGTCTGGAAATGGGATACAGCCTGTATGGGAGCGACATCGACGAAGAGACAACACCCCTGGAGGCGGGGCTTTCCGCGTTCGTCAATTTCGATAAGGCGTTTGTCGGCCGTGAGGCGCTGCTCAGGCAGCAGAGGGAGGGGCTTAACAGGGTCAGGACGGCGTTTCGCGTCGCCTCCCGCCGCTCCCCCCGGCACCATTACGAGATATGGCGCGAGGAAGCGCAGTCAGGCTTTGTCACGAGTGGGTCGTTCTCTCCCATGCTGGGGTGCGGTATCGGTATCGGTCTGGTAAGTCCGGAGGCGGCCGTGATTGGCGCGCCCCTCACCATCAGGCACGGGAATGTGAGCATGGAAGCTTTCGTGTGTGACCTGCCGTTTTACAAGGGTGGGTCGTTGCGATCCTGATGGCTTCCGTTTTAGCTTCAGATAGCAAAAGAATTGCTTTATAGATTTATATTCCAAAATTAGGAATGTGGATTTTTTGCAAGGTCAAGGCGATCAAGGGATGACGCGGAGGCGTACCGGAAGGTACGTCGCACAAGGAATCCCGCGAATCAACGCGGAGATTGCGAAAAAGCCGCGTTTCTACCAGGGAGGGAACGATATGACGGAAACCTATTACAGCAAGGAACATGAGTGGGTCAAGGTCAATGATGGGATCGCCTGCATCGGCATTACCGATTATGCGGCCAACCAGCTGGGGGACATCACCTATGTCGAGCTTCCCCGGGTCGGCAAGAGCGTGAAGCAGTTCGGGGAGCTTTGCAGCATCGAGTCGGTCAAGGCGGCGAGCGACATCTTTGCACCGGTGTCGGGAAAAGTGGTAAAGGTGAACGAAGCGCTGGAAGAAACGCCGGAAATCGTCAACGAGAGTGCGGAGGATGCGGGCTGGATAGCCTGGATCGAGATGGCCGATATGAAGGAGCTGGGGAACCTGATGAACCTTGAGGGGTATGACGACTATCTGCGGGGTCTCGAATGAGCAATACCAGCTATTGCCCCAATACCCCGGAGGAGATCCGGGAGATGCTTGGCGTAATCGGCGTGGCGAGTGTCGAGGAGCTGTTCGGCGCGATTCCCGCTGATCTTCGGACCAGATCCTTTTACCTGCCGCCGGGCATGTCGGAGTTCGAGATGACCCGGCATATCCATTCCCTGGCGGAGCAGCATCCCCGGGACATCGCCAATTTCATCGGCGGCGGCTATTACGACCACCTGATCCCGGCGGCGGTGGACCACCTTGCCGGGCGCGCCGAGTTTTATACCGCCTACACCCCGTACCAGCCCGAATGCTCCCAGGGGACCCTTCAGGCGCTCTTCGAGTACCAGACCGCCATCTGCCGGCTGACCGGCATGGAGGTCGCCAACGCCTCCCTCTATGACGGCGCGACTGCCCTGGCTGAGGCGGCAATGATGGCTATGCGCGTCACCGGCCGGGAGAGGGTGGTGATCGACTGCTGCGTCAACCCCTTCTATCGGCAGGTTGTGCGGACCTATCTGGCCAACCTGGCGGTGGAGATCGTGGAAATCCCTCCCCGTGAGGGGATCATCGACCGTCCCGGTTTAACCGCCGCCGTCGATGAGCGGACCGCCGCAGTCATCGTCCAGAACCCGAACTTCTTTGGCAGTCTCGACGATCTTGGCGACCTTGCGGAGCTGGCCCACGTTAAAGGGGCGCTGCTGGTCGCATCGGTCTACCCGATCAGCCTTGGGCTAGTGACAAGCCCCGGCGAGATGGGGGTCGATATCGTCACCGGCGATGGCCAGAGCCTCGGCAACCCCCTCTCCTTCGGCGGCCCCTCATTCGGCTTCATCGCCACTACCAAGAAATATATCCGTAATCTGCCGGGACGGATCATCGGCGAGACGGTGGACCGGGAGGGAAGGCGCGGTTTCGTCCTCACCCTGCAGGCCCGGGAGCAGCATATCAAGCGGCACAAGGCGACCTCGAACATATGCAGCAACCAGAGCCTCTGCGCCCTGCGCGGGCTGTTCTTCCTGGTAAGCCTGGGCCGCCAGGGGTTCGCGGAGCTGGCCCGGCTCAACTACGACAAGGCGGAGTACGCCAAGTCGGTTTTCGCGAAGCTCCCCGGGGTCACTATCCTCAATCCCGGCACCACCTTCAACGAGTTCACCCTGGTGCTCCCCAAGGATGCGGGGCCGGTGGTGGAGCGGCTTCTGGCGAAGAAGATCGCCGGCGGCGTGCCGCTGGGGGAATGGTACCCGGAGATGCAGAACTGTCTCACCGTAACCGTAACAGAGAAGCGGACAAAGGCGGAAATCGACACCTTTGCCCATAAACTGGAGTGGCAAGCATGCAAATGATCTATGAAATATCGAGACCCGGACGGCG
>JBGPID010000240.1:0-4992 GCA_041484725.1 Geobacteraceae bacterium
ATGATAACATTGCTTTTGGGAAAGCTCTTGTTGAGCTCCTTGAGAAAGATTATACCATTCATCTCCGGCATATTGATGTCGGTTATTATGAGGTCCACTTCCTGTTGACGAAGATAATTCAATGCCTCAAAACCGTTTGGCACACTATCAACCAGAAACCCTTCATTGGACAGAAGACGGGAAAGACCGATCCTGGCATTTTCCTCATCATCCACAACCAGGATTCTTTTTGGTTGTTTTCCCAAATCAGGCTCCGCTCTTAGTTTTGATTTTGTTTTAGTTTAACATCGAGCCGCTTGTTGTCAAGCTGCTAAGATGGGGTATTTTTCGCGGAAGCCACCTTCCGTCTGAGTTTTACGGCTGTCAGAATCAGGTTGGCGATGATCGAGACAAAATAGATTTCGTCGTCGGGAAATGTTTTCATTGATGTGGAATTGAGATTGATGACGCCATACACATCATTCTTGTCCGTGATCGGGAACGAAAGCATGGAGTTGTATTTTTCTTCCTGCAGTTCGGGGAATTGTTTGTAACGGGGGTCCTGAGAGGCACGATTGAGGGAAATATGATGTTTTTCACGGGCCACGGTGCCGGTAATACCTTCACCGATCCTGATCCTTATCTTGCCGACAAATGCCCGCTCGAAGCCGTACGTAGCGGCGAGCACCAGTTCTTCCCCCTCCATTAGGTAAATGGAACAGACGCTCACATGCAACTGGCCCGCCACTTTCTCGGCCATTTGCTGGAGGATCTGAGGCAGATCAAAATCAGAAGAGACCAGCATGCTTATTTCTTCCAGCGAGATTATTTCCAGATGCTCGCGGTTCGCTTTCTGCATGGTCATGATCATCTTCCCCTTTTCACTCTCCAGAAAAGGGGTAAAGCTTGCTTTATGGAAGAAGGGATTAACCGCCCTGACCTTCTCCATATTCGTGCGGAAATCGGAAAACCCGCAACTGCAGGTCATTTTTGTCCGGTAGCTATCGATTCTCTCACTCTTCATAACCCTTCCGCATTTGCGGCAGCGTGCGACCACTTCCATGCAACTCTCCATGCTTAAAACGCGACTTTCGCAGTTAGCGGTGTCCCCTCTCCATCTGTTAGGCACCTTCACCCTTCAGTATCAGATGTGCGGTCTTGCCCGATTCACCGGAAAGCTTGAGCGGCTTGCCGTTGAATTCAGCCTCGATTCCGCCGACATTTCCGATGTCGAGAGCGAAAGCTTTGTCCCCTTTCCATTCGATCAGATCCCCTGCTTTCAGATCGTACTGCTGGGAAAGAGCGTTGTCGATGGTTATGTTCAGCCAACAGTCCTGATTCACCTTCAACCTGAGAATTATCCCTGACTGCTGACCGCCACCGGAAATTACCTTTGCATTTCCCAGGGTATCCGCCACAGCTTTGGGCGTCACACCCTCTCGCCTTGCAGACGAGTGAATTGTCTGCGCCGGCGCAAGCGGAGCCGCAACCTGCGGCTGCAAAATAGCAACTGGCGGCTCCTTTCCCGTTTTTTCCTCTTTATCAACTGCAAAATATGCAACTACCATGATACCAGCCAGCAGGAAAAGGGGGATCAACAACCGGCTGGGACGCGAGATTATTATTCTTCTCCCCTTATGGGATTCATCCATGGCGCTTTCGCGTGATGGCTGGGTTTGGTGGGAGGTCAGAGATTTGTCGTACATGGCAACTATTTCATCGCCCGATAACCCCAGATAACCGGCGTAAACCCGCAGAAATCCCTTGACATACGCAGAGCTGGGGAGCTTCTCATACATCTCCCCTTCAATGGCGATCAGATAGTTTTTGCCGATTCGCGTAACACTGGCCGCTTCTTCAAGCTGAATGCCCAGAGACTCGCGAACCTCCCTCATGTATGAACCGACCGTTTTCACGCGCCTGTCTTCCGAACCGGTTTCAGATAAACCGCATCTCACTTCATTATGTCAAGATACTCCTTGGCAAGCTGTCCGATCTCCGAATCAGGGGCTATGCGCAATACTTCCCTGAATGCCGTCTGGGCCGCGAGGCCATCGTTTTTTTTCAGATAAGCCAGGCCTAGATTGTAATAGGCGTTGGCATAGTCTCTATTTGACTCCAGGGCTTTTTTATATTCTTCAACGGCAAGATCGATCTTATCCAGAGCAAAATAGACCTTCCCCAGATTCAATCTCCCCCTCGGGTCCCTCGGATAATTGGCGACAACCGACCGTAATAGCGATAGCGCCTTAGGATAGTCCCCTTTGCCGAAATAGGCGATCCCCAGGTTAATACCGGCCGTTCCCTGATTCTGATAAAATATATCTTCCGTCACCAGCTTGAATTGAAGGATGGCATCATCCCAGCGTTGCATTTCCAGGTAATCAACCCCCAGATTGTTCCTTGCGTCGGAGAAAGTCGGCTTCAGGGCCAGCGCCTTGAGGTATTTCTGTTCGGCAATGTCGAATTTCTTTTTGTTATAATAAGCCATCCCCAGGTAATTAAGGAGATCTGCGTTATCCGAATCATACTTTTCCGCTTCGGTCAGTTCGGTAAGCGCTGCGGTCATATTGCTTTCATTAAAGTATGACACTCCCATCTGGTAATGGTATGATCCCTGCTTTCTGGCGGATTCACCGAGTGCACAGGCTGAACTGCAAATAGAGCCGGCCATGAGTGTAATCAGAAGAAAACGCCGCATATTGATTCCTCTCTTTTGGAAATCCTCAATTTTCAAGTCGCCCACCATTATATACCCGGTATCCGCCGCCAAACCAGTTGAAAACCCGCTAAAACAAGGCATTAACGGACGCTTGGTTAAAAACTAGCAGATTTATACGGCTTTGTCAACGCCGGCTCATGGTCACGTCATTATTGAAGCTTCCCTGTCTGGGGGAGTCCAAGGAAATGGGTCATCGCCTTGAACGCGCGGTAGCGCTCTTCAATTTCCCGGTAGTCGAGTCTTTTCAGTCGGTTGAGGCTGAAATCCTCCACATTGAATGACGCCATGACACTGCCGAAGATGATTGCCTGCCGGATCCCATCCTCGGATATGTCGCCGGTATTGGCCAAATATCCCATGAAACCGCCGGCAAAGGTATCTCCTGCTCCGGTAGGATCAAAGACCTCCTCCAGCGGATAGGCGGGGACGGCAAAGATCGAAGAGCCGTTAAACATCAGCACTCCGTATTCGCCACGCTTGATGATCAGCGTTTTTGCCCCAAGTGAGAGGACCTTCCTGGCCGCCTTGACCAGGTTTGCCTCACCGGATAGCTGGCGTGCCTCACCTTCGTTGATGATAAGGATATCAACCCGTTCGAGTACCTTTTTCAAGGCCTCCTGCTTTGAGGATATCCAGAAATTCATGGTATCGCAGGCAACTATTCTGGGTCTCGCCACCTGGTTCAGCACCTCCATCTGCAACTCGGGATCGATGTTGGCCAGAAAAAGATAGTCAGTGGCGGCATACTCTTCGGGAATCCGCGGTTTGAAGTCGGCAAAGACGTTCAGATCGGTTTCCAGGGTCTGGGCCTCGTTCAGATCGTAGCCGTATTTTCCCTTCCATCGGAAGGTCTTGCCGCTCACCCGGGCAAGGCCCCGCAGGTCAATGTCGCGCGATTTGAGAAAATCGACATGCTCCTGGGGAAAGTCATCACCTACGACCGCTACCAGGTTCACGTCGGTAAAGAAACTGGCGGATGTGGAAAAATAGGTGGCCGAACCCCCCAGGATATTATCTTCTCTGCCAAACGGCGTCTCCACCGAATCAAGAGCCACCGAGCCAACGACTAAAATACTCATCTCTCACTCCTCTCAATATCAGGTATAGGTAAAGGCAGAGGTAGAGGTAACGATTTAAGTTTATTCTCTACCTTTACCTTTACCTCTACCTGCCTATTTCAGGTATTTGCCGATGAGCAGCGCCAGGTTCTCGCGCGTTTCTACCGGAATGACGCTACTGTCACTGATGACTGCATACTTCAGCGCCTCCGCACAGTGGCAGACGCGCTCACCCTTGATTCGTTTCACGGTCCGTCTGATGATATTCTTTGCCATCGCCACATTGTTCCTGATTATTGCCAGAACAGCCTCGATTGACACATCCGCATGTGCATCGTGCCAACAGTCGTAGTCAGTCGAAAGGGCGATGACTCCATAGCAGATTTCCGCCTCACGAGCCAGCTTGGCCTCGGTGAGGTTGGTCATGCCAATGATCGAGGCACCGTATGCCCGGTACATATGGGATTCCGCCCGGGTGGAAAACGCAGGCCCCTCCATGCAAACATAGGTCCCCCCCATGTGGACCGTCGCTCCCTCCGACTTGGCCGCTTCATGGATATCCGCCGACAGCTCGGGGCAGACCGGGTCGGCAAACTGGACATGGGCGACGACACCTTCACCGAAATAGGTGTCTTTTCGTATTCCCTTGGTGCGGTCGATGAACTGGTCGGGGATGACGATATGGCCTGGGATGATCTCCTCTTTCATGCTTCCCACCGCGGAAACCGAGATTATCCGTTCCACTCCGAGCTTTTTCATGCCATAGATATTGGCGCGGTAATTGATCTCCGACGGCAGAAAGCGGTGCCCCTTCCCATGGCGGGGAAGAAACACCAGCCTTACCCCCTCCAGCTTCCCGGTTATATACTCATCTGAAGGCTTGCCGAAAGGGGTGTCGACTGCCAGATGCTCAATCCCGCTCAGCCCTTCCATCTCATACAAACCGCTGCCACCGATCACACCGATAACCAGTTCAGCCATGGGGCCTCCTTTAAAATATTCAGGGTTCAAGGTTCAAGATTTAATTAAGTGAGTCTTGGTTATAACTTGGAACTCGGAACATGGAACTTTAATATTTAGACTGCTTTATCCAGTTTTCCCCGCAATTGCCCGCAGGCCGCGGATATGTCGCCCCCTCTGCTGGCACGGGTAATGACCGTAACATGCTTCCCCAGAAGATACCTATGGAAACTGTCGATCATCTCCTGGTCGGATTTCTTGAGGGAACATCCC
>JBGPID010000241.1:0-4964 GCA_041484725.1 Geobacteraceae bacterium
CGCGGTGGCGCGCCATCCCCGCTGGAAAAGCCGCGCCAATCTGCAATTGGCCATCCTCAAGAACCCGAAAACCCCGGCGGTCTGGTTTACCCTGTTCCTCCCCCATCTCTGTCTCAACGATCTCAAGGGAGTTATCGCTTCTCACCGGATCACCCATGCCCAGAAAAAACTGCTTAAGGAGGAACTGCACAGGCGCGTTTTGTGAAAGTGAACTCCTTGACACCCCCACCCCAGCGGGTGTATGTAAGGTGCGTAAATTATAAGAATGTCCCCGAAGGTGACGGGATGCCGGATTGCAGGTTCGGAGAGTTGCCTGGTCAGTGTGGAAGATGATGGAGCGGTTGTCAAACCGATATCACCAAGTTGAAAACCTTGCTACTTGCGAAAGTGGAGAAGAATGCCATGAAACGATTCATACGATTGAGTTGGCTCTATTTGGTCATAGCAACTCTGCTTATGGGGGGATGTTTTGGTGAGAAAACGCCAAGAGGAGTAGATGACCAGATTCCCTTGTACCATGTTTGGGGCACTCTTGCCTCATTGGGTGAAGAAGAGGAGGGATACGGACTTTATACCTATGTGATCCTTGACGGCAACTCGAACACCAGGACAGAGGGAGGAAGGCGGAACGAAGCGCTCCTGAATGCCATTGTCAACGTCACTGCAAGCCCCGGCGAAGCAGTGCGGAGCCCTAGCGATCCGACAGGCGTTCATAAACAGGAGAGTAATATATTCTATATCCCCTTGACTCAGAAAATGCTTCCTCAACTCGCATCACCGCTAGCCCTCTACAATTTGCCACTGGCCCAGCAGCTAGTGGCGGGATTTGTCCAATCCATGCAAGAAAACGGGGATATAGGGCAACGGCTCCTGTACAGTACGCCATTCCTTGTTTCAGTGCCGGTGCCACTGCCAGGCATGAGATATCGTGCAACAAAGCTGCTTATTGCCGATCTGTCATCCACCCGTCCCAAAGACATGCGTCAGGTGGTGGCCGCGTTCCGGCAGCAACAGAATCCAAATGTCGTAGATGACGTGGATCATTTCCGCTTAATTCGCCTGTCGCTGCTCGACGGCATCCTGCCACTGAATCACATCACCATTGTGAAAACAAACCTTGCCGACGGCATACCTTTGGATAGTTACGGGCATTGACCCAGTGATGAATGAAGGAATTCTGAGAAAACTGATGGCCTCTGAGTGTCAATGACATCAGGGGTTACCTGTATCCTAAGGGATCAACCACACCCGGAAGAAGCTTGATACGGAATGAGCTCAAGAGGCACGGGCTGCGATGGTCAAACAGGCACATCGTCGTTCTGAAGTCCAGTTTTATGGTGAATTGTAATTTCCCCCTGTTTTTCGCCTCACACTCTCACGGGAGAAGGTCACATCGGCAGATAGGTTATCACCGAAAACGCAATCCCCTGCGGGTCCTTGATGACCGAGAACCGCCCGACTTTCGGAATGTCGGTCGGAGGGACCACCACCGTACCCCCAAGCGCCTCAGCCTGGCGGGCGGTGGCGTCCACATCATCGACGGTGATGTAGATCCCCCAGTGGGGTGGTATTTCGCTCGCGCCGCACTTAACTCCCATGATCCCGCCGACCCTTTCGTCGCCCGCCTTCACCAGGGTGTATTTCATTTCCTCAACCGGGCCCGGCTCTGTTGTCCAGCCGAGAAGATCTGAATAGAACCTCTTTGCCCCTTCCACGTCGGGGGTGGCAAGTTCGGCCCAACTGAAAACGCCGTGTTTGAATATGTCTCTCATGATCCCATACCCCCTTTTCTTCCAGATGGAAGAATCTCATTGATCTCCATGATGCTTATATTTTAGCGCTTTGCGTGGAATGCTACAAGGATAGAATAAATGAAGGGAGTTAGGGAGATACGTAACTTGAATCGAGGGAAAACAATAGCGCTCGGGCCACAACCATGCGTTCTCTTCCTAAACGCCATCCGGATACCACCTTCTGATCACAAACCCCTTTACCCCCTTGACCGCAGCGGACGGATATTCGTCCAGCGGGACCCTCCCCTTGTGCAGCCCCATCAGCGCCTGCCGCAGGGGGCGGACGACGACCCCTCCCCCTTTGCCTGTGGGGTCGAGACGGCTTTCGATAACCCGTTCCCGGTCGAGGACGATCATCACATGACCGGACCAGACGATCAGGTCAAGTGGCTCCACCCGTCTGATGATCCGCTCCGTATCAAGTCCCGCTACCGGCACTGCCCTGCCGTATTCCACCAGGGCGGAGGTGTTTCTCGGGGTGTAGCCGCCGGTCGCCTCGTAGAGAAGGCCGGAGCAGTCCACCCCGGCTAGTTGCCACATCTCCAGGGTCGCCGCGGGGAGGAAAGATTTAGCAGCAGGGGGGTAGAAGGAAAGGAGCTGCGGAATTCCTGCACGGTAGTTCCCCCCCCAGACATACCTGCTCCCCCGGGCGGCCAGGAGGCTGTCGATCACCTTCTGTCGGGGAGGAAGCCGCCGCGGCCGCGGTGGAGGCGGATTATCGGCGGTCATGACGAAACGGCTGTCGACGAAGTAACCGGTCTTGGTCGGATATGGATAGTCATCGGTTGTGACGCGGTAGATGGTCTGACCGCCCCGCTTGAGGCTCTCTTCGATGCGGAACGCCGTTCCGGGAATGGCGACAAACTCCACCTCGCGGACCAGTCCGGATGGGTCGAGCCGTAGGGTTTTCCCGTCTCTTCCGCCGAAGACGGCGGCGAAGTCGGGGGTATTCAGCACAGGGGCGGGGATTGCGGCAACCGCGTAAAGGTTTGGCATGGCCACGGCAAGGGATGGCGTGGCCAGTGCCAGGGAAAGGAGGAGGGTAAAAAGAATGTCTTTTGGTCTATTCAACCGGACCCTGTGCGATCTTTTCAGTTCTATCTTTACCCTCAAATAGGGTGATCATCACTCTGGCGATGCCCCTGCCGAGAAAACCCAGTTTCCGCGCGGCTGCCCGTGAAAGGTCGATAAAGGGGGTTTTCTTCTTACTGCAACGGTCGTTGACGGTGACCAGCACCTCTTTGCCGTTTTTCAGGTTTTTTACCGTTACCTTGCTCCCCATGGGAAGATCGGGTGAGGCGGCGGTCATCTTTTCCGGGTGGTAGCGGGCGCCGGAAAGGGTCCTTCTGCCATGGTAGCGTTTGGCATAGTATGAGGCGATACCCTCCCTGCCGGTAACCGCTTCGTCGGACTGTATCTTCTCGTCACTGCTTTTCTGGATTGCTGTTTCTTGAGCCTGCAGGGGAAGTGTGTGGAGAGGGAGAAGAAGCTGGCACAGTGCTACAAACAGCGCCAGCCGTTTCCTCAGCTGTAAAGACGCCATGCGCACCTCCTTTTTTGGAAGGGTGACTTATAACATGAAGCGTCTGATCAGGTCAAGAAAAAAGCAGCAAAATGCTCATAACTTATTGAAATGTATGAATAAGTTAACAGCATTCAGGGGAGAAAAATGCTTTCTGTGGAAGAGGGGACCAGACCGGCTGCTTCGGCCCGGGAGAGGAGGGTTGTAACGGCTGCCTCCCCTTCGTTTCCCAGGTCGAGGGAAAACCTGTTGACATATAATTCTATGTGGGCGGCGCAGACCTCGTCGCTCATCTCCTGGGAATGGGTGCGGATATACACATCTGCCGCGCCGGGATGGGCAAAGGCGTATACCACGCTGGCCCGCAGCATGCGTTCGAGGATGGCCACGGTTTCCTCTCCCAGAGATCTTTTCGCCACAATCCCCCCCAACGGGATGGGGTGGCCGGTTTCGTTCTCCCACCAGTCGCCCAGATCGAGAAGCTTCGTGAGGCCGTGGTCGGAAAAGGTGAAACGTGACTCGTGGATAATCACCCCTGCGTCCGCTTCACCGTTGGCAACGGCCCCCATGATTTCGTGGAACGGGAGAAAGATGATGTTGTCCAGTTCCGAATCGAAAAGGCGCAGCAGGAGGTAGGCGGTTGTATAACGACCGGGGACGGCGATCCGCCTTCCCTTCAGCTCTCCCATCCGGGTAAATCGCCGGGAGACGACCAGCGGGCCGCAGCCTCGCCCCAGTGCCCCGCCGGAGCGAAGGAGGCAATACTCCTTGCGGATAAATCCGAGCAGGTGGCAGGAAATCTTCGTGATATCCAGCTCACCCTTAAGGGCCAGCCGGTTGAGGGTTTCCACATCTTCCAGCCTTTCGCTGAAGCCGAATTCAGGGCTGCCGACCAGCCCGTGAACGAGCGGATAAAATATAAAGGTGTCATTGGGGCAGGGAGAATAGCCTAAAGTAAGATTCTGCATGGGTTCCTCATCTGAGGTGGAATAAATGGACGATGCCTACTCTGTCCGGAAGAGCGCGCTGATGAAGCGTATGGTGAATTTCTGAGCCTGTTCCGCGGCCAGAGGGATATCCCAGCGGGACAGGTCGCGGTCTTCCACAAGATTGCTGACGCCGCGGAGTTCCATGCAGTCTACCCCGTAGAGTGAGGCCACCTGTGCCACTGCAGCCCCCTCCATGTTCTCGCAGATGCCGCCGAAACGTAGAAACAGCTCGGCGCCGCGTTCTGCCGAGCCGCTTACGCAGGAAACCGTGACAAAAACGCCGGGATGAAGGGTGAGCCCGTTCGTTTCAGCCACGTGCGCTGCCTTGTCCTCTGCCCATCGGGCCAGGGGAAACCGGTTATAATATTCCTCTCCGTTTCTTGAAACAACAGGAATGCCGATCAGCTCCAGGGTATGCCAGCCGTCCGGCGTCACCACCCCTTCATCACCGAACAGCTCTGCTGTTGCTAGGGCCAGCTCTCCCACCTTTAGCCCGCTCTCCGTATAAGCTCCGGCACAACCAATGTTGATCAGGAGTTCCGGCGCAAAATGCTCAAGAAGCGCGGTTACCGTTGAAGCCGCGTTCACCTTGCCGATACCTGTTATGGCGAGGATAGTGCGCCGGCCTCCGATCGTTCCCTCGAAAATCTCACGATGGCC
>JBGPID010000242.1:0-4961 GCA_041484725.1 Geobacteraceae bacterium
TAAGGGTGAAATCCCGCGTATGCCGGTTCTGCTCGGATATCCGGTTCAGATAGTGTCCCAGCGTGTTTATTTCGCTCGGCATGGCCACCTGCATGACGAGTTTCTTCTTCTCGCAGGCCACTTCCTGGAAGTCTATGCGATGCTGGATGAAGCGCGTATAGAGGGCTTCAAATGCCTTGGCATTCGCTGTATCCACAAACAGGCCGTTTACCTGAATGGCAAAATTGTACCCGGTGGTGCCGAAAACCGGCCAACTGTCCGGCAATTTCTCGGCTTTGAGGAGTATTTTTTCACTTATTATGTAAAACGCCTTGTAGGTTGGATCTGCGGCTACAAGCAGGTCATACTCTTCTCTTATGGCTGCTTCCAGGTCTTCCTCTCCATTACCCGCTGGCTGCCGCGCCTCGAGGGTTCCGCCGTACATCCGCATAAAACAGCCGGATTGAAGCCGCCTGATATACTCTTCCGGTTCCAGCAACCCGTCGGCATGGTCAATGCGCAAACCGGTGACCTTTCCGGTCTCAACCAGCTTGAAAATGAGCCGGTGTGTTTTTTCAAATACGGTCGGCTCCTCCACCCTGATGGCGCCGAGGGAATTGATATCGAAAAACCTCCGGTAGTTGATCTCTTCGGTAGCGACGCGCCAATGGGAAATACGATAGACCTGCTCCCGAAGCAGTGCGTCCAACAGATCAAAACTGCGCGGGTCCCCCTTTTTCCCGTTGTAGGAGGCCACATTCCCGTCAATGAACTCCCTGATCGCGCCGCTGCCTTGATAGAGGTCCCAGAGGCGCCGCTTGACGACCTCCTTTTCCCGGTATCGCTCCGCGATCCGCCCGGGGTCCTGCTCCGTGGTGGGAGGGAGGTGTCTGAGCGCCGTTACGATGCTCATAAGTTCCTGGAACTGGGGTACAGCGGCGGAAAGCGCCCGTTCCAGGTCCGCGCTGCCAAGGGTCAGGATATTATTGTAAGACTTCGGAATGATCGGCAGTTTGTGGTCGCAGTAGGAGATGAAAAAGGAGCCTTCTTCAAAGGAGAGACGCAGCTCACCCATTTCCAACACCGTTCCGTACTGGTCCCCCAGGATCGGAATCAGGATTCTGTTCTCCAGCTCCTTCTTGACCGGGTGCCAGTTAATATCGAAAAAACCCGCATAGGTGGAGCTGGGGCCGTTTTCCAGCACATCCATCCAGAAGGCATTCCCTTGTCCCTCAATGCACATATGGTTAGGGACGATATCCAGGATCTGCCCCATATCAGCCTGGATCAGTTCACCGACCAGTGCATCGTATTCAGCCTCTGAGCCAACCTCCGGGTTCAGGCTGTTCTGGTCCAGTATGTCGTAGCCGTGAAGGCTGCCCGCGGACGCTTTGAAGTAGGGTGATGCATAGATGTCGCTGATACCGAGGGTATGCAGATACGGGATGATTTCCCTGGCATCGTTGAAGCGGAAATGCGAATTGAACTGCAGACGGTAGGTCGAGACCGGAATTCTCAGCCCCTTAGTGTTCATATCTCACCCTTTGCCGCCGCCAGCACGGCAGGTACATTGAAATAAAGCAGCAGCCCCAGATTTCTGAGCGCTTCGCTCCAGGAACTCCAACCTTTTGACTCCTGGTCGCCCGAGCGGAGTGCGGAAGCATGGGATTGCATCATGGTCCAGTACATGTTCTGTATCTGCCAGAAATTCACAACCACCGGGAGTAACGATATTGCCTCTACCAGGAGGAGGACCTCGGTTAAACGCTGGCTGTTTTCCGGTTCCTCCAGCAGAGCGGCCATTTTCTCCTCCAGTCTGCGGCGGATGATGAATTCGAATGCCACATTATCTATTCCGATATTCCAGCTTCTGATCTCGTTGATATCCTCCTTTAATACGCCCGCGTCTATTGTTTCCGAGAAGAACATCTTTTGCAGCTTGAGATTGAGGGCCGTCTCGGCGGTGGTCATAAAGTGGCGCGGCACCGGCATGCCGGTTTCCCTGATAAATCCCATCAGGCTTTTGCTGTTTTCATAGAGGGTTATGAATTTGTCTTCAAACTCCTGGAGCGTGCCGGTGATGATGAGCTGCAGGGTGTGGCGCTGTTCGTCCCGGAAAAGATCCTTGAGGGAGTATGTGTGCATGTCAAAATGGGTGTCCATCAGCCTGATGATGGCGGCGTAATCTCCTTCATTGAAGGCGGCTGCGACCTCCTGCTTCATGGTCTGGTAAGCCTCTTCACCGGGAAAGGAACGGACTCCGCAGTTCAAGGCATGACCGCCGAAGTAGAGGGTGCAGAAGCTGATCCGGTCCGCATAGCGGGTGATTGAGGAACTGATGAATAACCTGCCGACAGCCAGTCTCATCTGTCCGGAATGGAGTATCTGGAAATCCTCCCTGAAGATGCGATAACTGTAAATGCAGGTTTCCTCTCCGTACTCCTCAAAGACGGAGCTGACGGCGTAGTGCGCGCCGACCTTGATCAGGTCGATCATGACGGGCTTGACGAATTTCGCGTATATTTCGGCCCCGCTGCCATGTTCGGGGATATTGCTTACTGCCAGCGCCAGCCGTTCCAGAAAAAGGGCTTCGATCCCCTGGGCGCAGTATCTCTCCGCCAGCTGCATTGCCCGTCCTGCATACTGAATGATCTGAACCGTTTCCAGCCCGGACAGTTCGTCAAAAAACCATCCGCAACTGGTGTACATGAGCATGGCGTGCCGCTGCATCTCCAGCATACTGAGTACGGCCGTGGTCGCCTCTTCATCCAGGGGGCGCCGGGAATGCCCGAGCAGGAAGGCGGCGACGTTTTCCTCGCTGCGGTCGAGTATGACATCGATATAATCATCGCGTGCCTCCCAAGGCTCTTTCAGGTAACCTTTCATGCCATCCTCATAACCGGCAGCCAACTGTACGCTTAGCCAGTCCAGGGCATCCCGCAGCGGCTGCCGCCACTGCTGGTTCCAGCCGCCGTTCCCGCCCGAGTTGCAGCCGCAGTCATTCCTCCAGCGCTCAATGCCGTGCATGCAGCTCCATGAGGTGTTTTCAATAATCTGCACTTCATGGTCGGCCGGGTGCAACTCCAGGAATTCGCCATAGTTGGTCAGACGGGCCAGGCCGTTCAACTCAATGTAATTCAGCGCATGCCCCAGCGCCATCTCGCCAAAGGGATGGTGATGGCCATAGGTCTCGCCATCAGTGGCGATATGCACCAGTTGGGGATGGTCGCTATTATCCGAAAAACCTGACATCAACCGGGTGGCAAACAGCTCTCCGCTGCTCAGAAGCTTCTCGAACGCCACTGCCCGGGAAATGGGGCCGTCGTAGAAGAAGATGGTGATACTTCGCCCTGATGGAAGGCGGCAGCGATAGGCACGGGAAGGTTCGATACGTGAGCCGTTGACATCCTTCCACTTGCCGCCTCCGATCCTGCGAACCCGTCCCGCCTGGTGAGGAGCCAGTATGGTGAAACATATGCCTGCCGCGGCAAGTACCTCTAATGTTTCCGTATCCACGGCGGTTTCCGCAAGCCACATCCCCTCGGGGAGACGCCGGAAGCGATGCTCGAAATCCCTGATCCCCCACCGTACCTGAGTCCGTTTGTCGGCCAGGCTGGCCAGGGGCATGATGATATGGTTATAAACCTGGGCCAGGGCTGACCCATGGCCGGAGCGCCATGTGATACTCTGCCGGTCGGCCGCCTGGATTGCCCGGTAGGTGTCGGGAGAATATTTTTCCATCCAGGAGAGCAGGGTCGGTCCGAAATTAAAGCTGATACGGGCATAGTTGCTGATAATCGCCATGATGCGGCCTTCGCCGTCCAAATGACGTGAAGCGGTATTGGGGGCATAACACTCGGCGGTGATCCGTTCATTCCAGTCGTGATAGGGAAATGCCGAATCCTGGATCTCAACGGACTCAAGCCAGGGATTTTCGCGGGGTGGCTGGTAGAAGTGGCCATGTATGCAGAGAAATCGTTCCATTATTTTTCCTTTAGTCTCTTACGATTTGAGTCGTTACAATATGTGAGCAAGAAGTTCAGCAAAACCCGCAACATTCATTTGTTTCCGGCTTCTGTAGACGATGACCCCGAAAGGGGCGAGCGCCGGGAATGTTTCAGGACGGGCGGTATCCACTGTTATACAACTGCCCGGCGGGGAGTCGCCCGTAGAGTCGAGCAGGATTTGCAACTTGCCGCTTGCCAGCGGCGGGCTGATCACGCGACTTTGGTCACTGTAGTTGAACAGGCAGAGCAGCTGGCCGCTGTCGGAGCTTCGGATGACTGCCAGCACACTTTCTTCCTCGCAGGCGACAACCTGCATATCCTCTCTGCTGAGACTGACAAAAGGGGCGCATTTATTTCGCAATCGTATCAATTCGCGGTAGAAGTCGAAGATGACACGGTGGTCGCCCCGATGGCGCTGTTCCTGATCCAGTTTTGCTGAAATGAAGGACTCTTCTGCCTGGGGATCGGGGGGGGACACCTGACGGGCAAATGCTGCGAATTCCTCCAGGCGTCCTTGCCTGACCGTCTCCACCAGTTGCGCATCCCCATGACTCATGAAATAGGGAAACGGCGCCGATTCCGCATACTCCTCCCCCATGAAGAGCAGCGGCAGGTAGGGGGAGAGGAGCACCGTTGCGGCGGCAAGCATGAGCTGCTGCAGCGAAAGATGCTCGCTCGGGCGCTCTCCGCGTATCCGGTTGCCCACCTGATCGTGGTTTTGGGAAAACACCACCAATCGGCAGGGTGGATGATGTGCCGAGGAACTGCCATGCCGCCGCCTTCTATAAGCTGAATATTCGCCGGACAGGACAAACCCCTCTCTGAATCCCTTGACCAGATGTGAGAACAGGCCGAAGTCGCCGTAGTATCCGGCCCTATCACCGGTCAGGAGGGTACGCAGGGCATGGTGAAAATCGTCGTTCCACTGGGCATCCAGACCGTAGCCGCCCGACTCCTGCGGTTTAATCACCCGCA
>JBGPID010000243.1:0-4960 GCA_041484725.1 Geobacteraceae bacterium
ACCGTGGTCACCCCGTGGAGCGGGAAAAAGCGGCAGCCGAGGAGGGCAACGAGGCGTTCGACCTCCCGGGCGTCGCCGCCCACCACGCACTCGCCGGGGGTGTTGACGATCAGGAGATAGACCCTCGCCATGGTTTCGAGCACCCGGCGCACCTCCTGGGCGGGGGCCTCCACCACGCCGATGCGCCACTCCACTCCCTCCTCCGCTTTGATCCCCCAGGCGCGGCGCGCGGCCCGGCACTCGCCGGCCAGATCATGGGTGAAAAGGGTGGATGCGCGCATCCGGGCTAGCATCCCGTCCCGGTCGCGCCATGCGCCCAAGGCGAAAAGGCCGGCAGACTCGCCGAGACTGTAACCGATCACCGCCTGGGGCTGCACGCCGAATCCCCGGACGATGTCGCTCACCGCGCAGCCCGTGGCGACCTGGCCGAAGATAACAGCCTGGGGGTCATCATTTAGCTCCGCGAGGGGGGCGCCGTTCCAGAAGAGCTCCGGCTGGAACTGACCGCGGAGATCGAGGTTTTCCCCGTCCTGGCGGCGGAAAATCGCTGGCCAGCGCCAGGAGAGCCCCATGCCCATGCCGGGGAAATGGTTTCCCGAACCGGGGAAGACGAAGGCGACTTTCCCATCGCTGCCGAGTGGTTTGGGCGAATGGAAGAGGCGGTCGCGGAGAGCGGGGTGGTCAAGCGGGTCGTTCCCATTGCCGCCATCGGCAAGGATGCGGTTGCCCTGGTCGATGAGCGCGGCGAGTTCCTCCCGGTCCCTGGCAACCATGGCGACGGCCAGCGGTTGCGTGCCCGTTCCCTCTTTGCGGTTGTGCCATTGCCGGGCCAGGGTGGCGAGATCAGGGTCGGCTGCCGCGCCGGAGCGCCGGGCCAGAAGGCTTAAGCCCTGGGCGAGTTCCTCCCGGTTTTCGCCGGTGATGGCAAAGAGGAATTCGCTCCCGCTACCCAGCGGGGCGATCCGTTCCGGTTCGGAGCTGTTCGGGAGATTGTCCCATCCCTCCAGGATCACGTGGCTGCAGTTGCCGTCCACCCCGAAGCTGCTCACACCGGCGCGGCGCGGCCCGTCGGCGCGGTTGCGCAGCCAGTAGCGGGGGGTGGGGGGAAGGTAAAAGTATCCTCCGTCCTGCACCCCGACCATGGGGTTATCCACCGCGCTGCAGGGGGGGATGATCTCCTGATAGAGGGCGAGGCACCCCCGGACAAACGAGGCCAGACCCGCTGCGGCACCGCAGTGGCCAATGTCGCCCTTGACGCCGGCCAGGGCGCATTGGCGTTTTCCATGGGCGAAGAAACGGGAAAGGGCCTCTGCCTCCATCCGGTCTTCAACGGGGCAGCCGCCGGCGCCCGCCTCAAGAAAACCGATGGTGGACGGTTCCACACCGGCTTCCGTGTAGGCCCGTTCCAATGCCCGGAGATAGGCGTCGGCCCCGGGAAGGAGCGTCGCGCCGCCGCTGCCGCCGATCCCCCTGATAACCGCGTAGATTCTGTCGCCGTCGCGCTCGGCGTCGTCGAGCCGTTTCAGGACCACGGCCGCCGCCCCTTCGCCGACGATGCAGCCGTCCCCCCTTTCATCGAATGGCATTCCCCGGCCCGAGGCGGAGAGGGGGCGGGTGGCGTGGTGGCCGAGGACCGCCCGGAGGTCGCCGGCCAGGTCAACGGCCCCGGCCAGAGCTCGGTCGATCTCGCCTGCCTGAAGGAGTCTGACCGCTGTTTCCAGGGCGCGGATGCCGGAATTCTCCTCGTTGGAGAGGGTGAAACTGGGGCCGCCGACCCGAAATTCCCGGGCGATCCGGCTGGCGACGATGCTCCCCAGTGCGCCCATGGTTCTGTTGGCAGTAAGGGGGGGTGAGGCCTCGTCCCGGAGCGCGGCGCTCCATGCGGCCAGTTCCTCCGTCGTCAGATCGGGCCGGAGTTCGTTTGCCCAGGCAGCTGTCTGTTCCGCAAGTGACCAGCGGAAGCTGAAGTTCGTGGTGTTGAGGTCGAGGGCGATGCCGATGAAGACCCCGGCCCGCAGGTTCCCTTCGCGATCGAGGCCGGCGTCGGCCATGGCTCCTGCTGCGGCCTGCAGCATGAGGAGTTGCTGGGGGAGCATCTCCTCCATTTCCCGCGGCGGGATGCGGAACTGCTCGGCGGCAATCGTAAACTCATCCAGGTAATAGCCACTGAACGGGGTCCGGTGCAACCCTTCCGTCCTGAACCAGGCGCTCTCCTCCGCCCCCCACCATTTCCGGGGGAGGGTCGGTCCAATGTCCCGGTCCCCCCCGAGAACCCGCTCCTGAAAAGAGCGGAGCGATTGCCAGGGGCCGAAGCGGGCATCCATACCGACCACTGCGACCGCTATCCGCTGCTCGGATATTTTCACCCTTCCGGGTCGAACGGTGCGCATCGGCGCTTTCGGCAGCCATTCCTCGATGAGAAGGTGGCCGTTGATGCCGCCGAAGCCGAAGGCACTTATTGCTGCCCGACGGGGAATGCCGTCGTCGCGACGTTCCCAGGGTTGCCCTTCGGCCAGGACCCGGAAGGGGCTGCTGGCCAGATCGATCGCCAGCGGCGGGGCGATGAAATTGGCGGTCGGCGGGAGTACCCCGGCGTCCATGGCGAGGAGGACCTTGGTCAGTGCGGCTGCTCCGGCCGCGGTGAGGAGGTGGCCGATATTCGACTTGACCGAGCCGATGACACAGGCATCTCCTTCCGGGATGGTGTCTCCCCAGAGCTCGCGGAGGCTGGCAAATTCTGTTGCGTCTCCCACTGGCGTGCCGGTTGCGTGGCACTCGATCAGATCCACGTCCCGGGGTTCCCAGCCGGTCCGGGCATAGGCCGCGCGCATTGCCCGCAGCTGTCCCTCGGAAAGGGGGGCGAGGAGACTACCCCCCACATCGTTGGCGAGACCGATCCCCCTGATGATCCCGTAGATCCGGTCGCCGTGGGCCACCGCGTCTATTGTCCGCTTGAGCAGGAATAATCCCGCGCCTTCACCGACCACCAGACCGTCTCCCCCGGCATCGAAAGGAGAACATATTCCCCGCGCCGATAGCGCCCGGAGCTGGGAAAATCCCATCTGCGTATAGAGGGGATCGGGTCGGGATATCCCGCCGGCAAGCATGGCGTCGGCGCGGCCGCTGAGGAGTTCGTCAACGGCGAGTTTCAGGGCATAGAGGGAGGAGGCGCAGGCGGCGTCAAGGGTGGAGCTGCCCCCGCCAAGTCCGAGCGCATGGGCGAGGAGCCCGGCGGGGAGCCCGGCAACGTAACGGTTCATGGGATCGATTTTCCCCTGGTCGGGGAAGGCGGCGCCGAGCTTTTCCGCGAAGGTCCGGCCCAGACAGTGGCGGGCAAGGAGGGAGGATTTTTCGCTCGGCAGGACCAGATTGCCGATGATCACCCCGATCCGGGAACGGTCGAGCGGCGCGGTAACCCCGTCGTCAAAGGCCCGTTTGCCGGCATGGAGGAGGAGGTGGAAGAGGGGATCGAGCCCGGAGAGCGACTCAGGATCGCAGTTGAGCCCTGACAGGAGTGAGAGAGGCGGTATTTTGTCGATGAAACAGCCGCGCAGCGAATAGACCCTGTCCGCGGCCCCCGGTTCGGGGTCGAAGAGGGATTCGGGCGCAAGGTGCCACCGTCCGGCGGGAACCTGGCGGGCTGCGCTCCGGCCGTTGCGGATATTATCCCAGAAACGGCCCAGGTCGGGCGCGTCGGGAAAGATGCCGCCGATCCCGACGATTGCTGCCGATGGCGTCTCCCGGATAGTCAAGCGGCTCCCAGTTGGACAGGTCCGGATTGCGTCAGCTGATTGCGCTGAAAGGCCTGCTTCAGTGAGGGGTCGATGACGCACTCATAATCCTCGAGACGGGCAAGCAGTTTGCCCGTATGACGGTCGAGGAACTCCATGTCGGCGGTGGCGCACTGTTCGCGCTCGGCGGTGACGCGAACCACCACCTGTACCCCCTCGCGGGGGAATGTCTCGATAAACTGGCGATACCTCCCGGCGAAGCAGGGGAGGGAGCCAGCTCCAAACCGCTCGAAGCTCCAAAGGATCATCAACTGGAAAGCGCTGTCGATGACCAGGGGGTCGGTGATCCAGATGCTGCGGAGCGGCTGTTTGATCCAGTTGTCCGGAGACGGGGCACCTTTGACCATGGCGGCGATCCCCTTTGCCGCGCAACCGATCACCTTTTCTATCCCGTGCAGTTGCGGGCCGTGGAAGAGCCGTTCACGGTCGTACAGTTGGCCGTTCCCAGGTTGATAGGGGGTGACCGGGATCTCGATGATGGAGCGGATCCCCTCGGGGAGCCGGGTCGCCAGGACAATCTCGGCCCGGGCATGGAGAACCGAGCGTCCGTCATGACCCCTGCTGGAGAGCTCCACCGGCACGAGGTGGAAGGTATCCCGTTTCTCCGCGCGGCCGGCCATGACGTGCAGGGTGCAGGATGTTTCCTGACCGAAAGCGACCCCCTTGCAGATGCGCAGGTCGTTAAAGCCGTGGAAGCGGAAGCCGGGATTGCCGTGGAGTGCGCCATGGGCGAGCCATTCGACGATAATTGCCATCGGCAAAACAGCCTTCCCGTCGAGCACATGGGAGCGGAGGAAGGGAAAGCCGTCCACTGTAAGATTCAGGGTGAATGCCTCGGCAAGGGAATGGGTCCGGGACGGCGGGGCGGCCGTTGCCGGCTTGCCGGTTGTGCCGGCCATGGCCACTATCTCGACCGGATCATCTGTAGCGGCGATTTCCCTGATTAGGAATTCTCCGCCTGCGTCGAGGCCGATCAGTCCGATCCCTTCGGCGGCGAAGACCTTCTTCAGCGCGGGAGTAACCATACCGCCGTCCCACGGTCCCCAGTTTATGCTTACCGCCCGGCAGCCTGGGCGGCGCCGCGCCTCCGCCTGGGCGAGTTTGTTGAGCGCTTCGTTGGCAACCGAGTAATCAACCTGGCCGACGCGGCCGAATCGGCCGGTGATGGA
>JBGPID010000244.1:0-4957 GCA_041484725.1 Geobacteraceae bacterium
GGATGCGCTCCTGATAAATGGCGGGACACGAATACCGATCGCGAAAGAAGAAGCCGTTTCCTTTGATCCGGATGAATCATTCATCTTTGTTGCGCAGCGGGATTGCCGTTACGTGGTGGCGGGGACGCATATAACACCGCACGAGCATTGAAAATTTCCAAAGAAGAGACGGTCGAACCGATCAAGACAAGAGTGGGAATCCCGCCGGTCAACTCTCCTCAACTAACCTGAAGCTCCATGCGGAGCTTTTTGGCTTTTCCGGCAGGCCGTTGAAGCAACGCTCTATGAAGGTGACCTCCCCTTCCCGGTCGATGAGGATGACCGTGGAAGACCTTGTGCCATAAGTGGGTGCCGAGATGAATAGCGGCGACAGTACCCGCTCCAGCTCGATTCCCACGCCGGTTTCAGGGAGAAGCGGGTCGGGGGCGATGGTGCGGTCGGCGAGGATGGCGAAAAGCGCATCCGGCTCTATGCTTTTTCCCGCGACGACAAGACGCTCCACTGCTTCCTTGCCGTGGCTCACCTTCGGCCAGGGGGTGTCGAGGAGGTAGTTGGAGAGGCCGTGGATGCCCGGTTGAAGGAACTGCGGATGACCCCCGCGGTTGGAAAACCAGCAGAGGCGTTTCATGTCGCCGAAAATGAGGTTGAAGCCGTTGTATGCGATCCCTTCCCGTCTCAGGAACGCCAGATAATCCTCCACCGGCATGGCGCCGCACAGGAAACCGCTCACCAGCCCGCCGCGGGACGGTGCATCCTTTCGCTCCGATCGGGGATCGCGGTAGTTGGTAATGGCGGCGATCCTGCCGCTCCTCGTCAGCCCGAGCCATGTGCCCCCCTCTTTCAGGTCCCTGCCGGCAAGAAGCTGCGGTGCATCTTCCCAGAAGGCGGCCGGAGCGGCCGGCCGGGAGAAGAACTCATCCCGGTTGGCGGCCAGGATGAGACGATAGAGAGGATGGGCGTCGTATGCCAGGAGAATGAGACACATATTGAATGTATAGCACGGTTCGTTTCAAAAGTCAGGTGCTTAGACTGAAGGCTGAAGACTGTTAGGAAAAGGTTTTCCTCCCTTCAGCCTTCAGCCTTCAGTCTATCGACCTCTTAACCCCTTGCATTTGGCCCGGTTAAGGCTATGCTTTAAAAACGGGATGTCGAGGAGAAAGCATCATGAGAAATTTTACCCTTTGTCTGTCAGTCTTGATCCTGGCCGTATCTTTTTCCAGCGCCATCGGAAAGGAGAGGAAGAAAATGTCCGAGTTGAAGATTACGAGCCCCGCGTTCGTCACCAACGGCTATATCCCGGCGCGTTTTACCTGCGACGGGACCGATATCAATCCGCCGCTGGAGATTGCCCATTTGCCTGACGAGACGAAATCATTGGCGTTGATCGTTGACGATCCGGATGCCCCGGTCGGGATGTGGGTTCACTGGGTGGTCTGGAACATCGATCCGGCAACAAGGGAAATAGCCGAGGACTCCGTTCCCCGTGCAGCCACCCAGGGAAAGAACGACTGGAAACGCAACGGTTATGGCGGACCGTGTCCGCCGTCCGGTGTCCACCGCTACTTCTTCAAGCTCTATGCCCTTGATACAAGGCTTAATCTCGGGGCCGGGACCACCAAGAACGACCTGGAAAAGGCCATGGAGGGACATATACTCGCCAAGTCAGCATTGATCGGGCTTTACAAAAGAAGGTGAAAGATAATCAAGCTCGAATACCGAAATACGAAACATATCCGGAAAAGAATAATTATTAAAGGTCTGAAACGGATAGGCCGGAGAATCTTCCGGCCTTTTTTCTTTTCAAGGTGCTGTCTCCTGGGCTATGATGTTAATTTTCGGAATGATATCTGCTTTAATTAGAGGGTGATCGAAGATGCAAAAGGGGAAACCGGCCAGGAAGTACTCTCAGGCGGCAAGGGTGCATGACATCATCCGCCTCATCGAGGCGCGCCACGGTGTAGCCGTGGAGGAGATGGCCGAGGAGACCGGAGTCGACCGCCGCACCATCTATCGGGACCTGGGCGCCATCCAGGAGGCGGGTTACCCCATTGTTTCGGAATGGCTGAACGGGAGGAAGGTTTACCGTTTTCTCACCCGCTTCAAGGATATCCCGCCGATAAATTTCACCCTCCAGGAGCTGATGACCCTATATTTTCTCCGCTCCCAGTGCGATTTCCTGCAGGGGACCCCGTTCCATGATGAGATGGAGTCCATATTCCGGAAAGTGAATTCGGTCCTCCCGCCCCGCTACGCCGCCCATATGGAACGGATCGCCACTGTCTCCATCCCCCTTCTCCAGGGGAAGCGCGATTACGGCAAGGTAGCCGAACCGCTGAAGCTTTTGCGCGATGCCCTCATTTACCAGTATCGGGTGAAGTTGGCGTACCGCGCGAAGGGGAAGGGGAAAACATCCGCCTACCGGGTGGACCCATACAGCCTGATCTTCTACAAGGGGGGGCTCTATCTGCTCGGTTTTGCCCATAACCGGCAGGGCCTGCGTACCTTTGCCGCGGAGCGGATAAGCCGGGTCGAGGTGGAAAAGGAGCGGTTTGAGATAGCGGAAGAGTTCAGGCCGGAAGGACAGTTCCGGAGCGCCTTCGGTATCGTCGAAGAGACCGTTATGCCGGTGCAGGTAAGGTTCTCTCCGGCAGTTGCCCACACGGTCCGCGACCGGCTCTGGCATCCCAGCCAGAGGATAAAGACAATGCCCGACGGAAGCATCGTCCTGTCGTTCGAAGCCGGGGGGAAAATGGAGATAATTTCCTGGCTCCTCTCCTACGGGGAACACGCGGAGGTGCTGGCCCCCGCGGAACTGCGGGAGGAGGTCGGCAGGAAGATCGGGGAGATGGCGGCCCGTTATGCCTGCACCTGATGTCTCGATGTCTAGACGTTTTGAGGCTGCATTGCAGGGCGAGAGGTATGCCGTGGGAACTTCTCCCCAGAAATTCATTACTCAAACAAGGTTCCAGTTCATTACGACAACAGCTTCGTCAATATGTCGGGATGGAGGTGGAGCCCCAACAGTCCGGCCAGCCCCATAACTACCCCGAAGCCGGCGAAAAGCCAGGAGAGATATAAGAGCCTGCGTTTGTTGGTGAGGGCGGTCACCGCCAGCATCCCGAGACAGATGGAGAGGGCGGCGTCGGACAGGTCGAACTGATCGTCACGGTAGTTCATATCGTCATATTCCTTCTCATGTGTCTTGGCCTTCTTCTTTATCTCCCCTTCTTCCACCTGGTAGCGTAAAATCGTCTCCCGATACTGTTTCTGCTGGGCTGCGAGCACCGCGACACCCTTGCCCGGCGCCAGCACCTGCAACGCCTGCGCCTGGTTCAAACCCAGTTCCGCCATGTGGTGTTTCAACTTTTTCGACTGGTACTCGTTCCAGCTATCCACGGCGTCGGACTTGGTCTGCAGCATCGCCTGGACGATGTTGTCGTCTTTGACCTTGGTAATGGCCATGAAGACGGAAACGAGGGCCACGCTCACGGCCACCCAGTTGTTGAGGCGGTTCCTGGTCTCGGCCGCAGTGAGTTGTTCCTGAAGATCATTCATAGCACGTTTCCCCCTGAGTCTTAGCATTTTCATTTTCTGATAATTATCAAACCGCCCAAATAAAAAACGCCCCTAAATTACCCCCATCACCTTGGCCTGTCAAGAGAATCAACCGGCATCCGGCGGTTGCTCGTAAGTGACCAATCCTCGCCCTTCCGGGCGGAGCATTCCGAGTGTTTTCATCGATTCAATGTTCATCGATATCGATTTTCAAGGGAATTTCAGGAAGAGGTCCGTATAATTTTAGCTTGTAATTGTTTAAAAAACTTGTCATACTACAAAGCTATCAAGACGGGCAAAAGCCCGTCTTTTTATTTGCAGCAGCAAAAAACGGAAAAAAGAGGTCGGATATAATGCAGGAAAAGATCAGAAACATCGCCATCATCGCCCACGTGGATCACGGCAAGACCACCCTGGTGGACGCCATGCTCCGCCATGCCGGGGTTTTCCGGGAGAACGAGGTCATCACCGAGCGGGTGATGGACTCGAACGATCTGGAAAAGGAGCGCGGCATCACCATCCTCGCCAAGAACCTGTCGGTCCATCATGGCCGCTACAAAATCAACATCGTCGATACGCCGGGGCATGCCGATTTCGGCGGCGAGGTGGAACGGGTCCTGAAGATGGTCGATTCGGTCCTCCTTCTGGTGGATGCCCTCGACGGCCCCATGCCCCAGACCCGTTTTGTTCTCAAGAAATCCCTCGACCTGGGGCTTAAGCCGATCGTGGTGATCAACAAGATCGACCGGCCTGGGGCCCGCCCCGTTGAGGTGCTGGACATGGTCTTCGACCTCTTCTGCGAGCTCAATGCCACGGACGATCAGCTCGATTTTGCCATCGTCTACACGAGCGCCAAGCTGGGATACGCCAAGCTCGATCTCGATGCCGCCTCTTCCAGCATGGAACCGCTCTTCGCGGTGATCGAGAGCAACGTCCGCCCGCCCCAGGGGGACCCGCATGCGCCGTTCCAGATGCTCGTGTCGCATATCGATTACAACGACTACATCGGCCGGATCGCCACCGGCAAAATTTTCAACGGCCGGGTTACTGCCGGGGAGACCGTGGCGCTGGTGAAGCGCGACGGCAGCGTGGTCAAGGGGCGCATCTCAAAGCTCCTCGGCTACGAGGGGCTGAAGCAGGTGGAAATAGCCGAGGCCTCGACCGGCGACATCGCCACCATTGCCGGCTTCGACGATGTGGGGATCGGCGAGACCCTGACCTCTGTGGACAATCCGGCGGCGCTCCCCTATGTTTCCATCGACGAGCCGACCATCGCCATGAACTTCATCGTCAACACCTCCCCCTTTGCCGGGAGAGAGGGAAAACTGGTCACCTCCCGCAACATCAGGGAGAGGCTCGACCGGGAACTTCGCACCAACGTATCGCTCAGGGTGGAGGATAC